>CAZDYB010000912.1:0-1764 GCA_964509045.1 uncultured Akkermansia sp. | reverse complement strand
CCCCGCTTCGAACAACCCTCGGCAAACACCCACAACCAATGCGCCTGGGCCCGCCGACCCAGTATCCATTCCCGCGGATCCCAACTCCCCGCAAACGCACGCTTCGCCGACCGGCAATACTCATCACGCGCCGCCTCCCCGAAACTCCGGTGCCGATTCTCCCCGTGCATCCGGATCCGGTACACCGGCACATCCACCCACACGAACCGGTTCCTCCGCGCCAACCTCAACGCGAAATCAAAGTCCTCCCCACAACTCACCCCCGGATCAAAACCGCCGACCGCCTCCAGGCACGCCTTCCGGAACAACACCACGAACATCGTCGTCTGGAAGTTCACCGCGATGTCCCGGACCAAACTCCCGCTGCGACGACTCAGATGCGAAACAAACGCCGGCGCCTGATCGAAGTGCCCGGCATAAACCTCCGCGTATCCATACGGCATCGCACCATCCCCGGCCTGCGCCGCCCCTTCCACCAACCTCGCCAACGCACCGGGCGCAATCGCATCGTCGGCATCCAGAAAGAACACCCACTCACCCCGGGCCTCCTTCCAACCCGCATTTCGCGCCGCCGACGGCCCCACGCCCTCCAAACGCATCGAACGGAGATCCGCCCCCTTCAACCCCTCCAACACCGCCGCCGTTCCATCCGTCGATCCGTCATCCACCACCACCATCTCCCGCACCACCGCACCCTGCGCCCGCACGCTCGCCACCGCCTCCGGCAGGAACCGGCCGTGGTTGTGCGACGGGATCACCACGCTGACTTGTGACTTCATGGAATTCACGGTTCGAAGGTCCACGCAGGCCATCCTTGGATGGAAGAACGGAACCCGATGCGGGACCAGTGCCCCTAGGTGTTTTCAGGGGCTCTCAATGCGCTCAACTGCTCGACGACATCCGCAGCCCACTTGTATCGTTCCATTCAGGAAATGATCGCCTCCATCATCATCTGCACCCACAACCGGCAGGCGTTGCTCCTTCGCTGCCTCACCGCACTGTGGCTTCAGTTGAAGACAGCTCCGGACTGCGAAGCCATCGTGGTGGCCAACGCCTGTTCGGATTCCACCGTCGCTCTGGTCACCGACCTCGTCCGACAATGGGGAAGTCAACTCAAGGTAATCAACGAACCCCGTGCCGGACTCTCCATTGCCCGAAACTCGGGGGCCCGGGAGGCCAAAGGCCGCCACCTCATCTATCTGGATGACGATGCAATCCCCCTCGAGGGTTGGCTCAACGCCTACCGCGAATGCTTCCACGCGGATCCCGATGTGGCCACCGGCGGCGGACCCATCATCCCCGAGTGGGGTGAAACACCCCGTCCGTCCTATTGGTGCCACCAATTCGAGATCAATCGGGCAGGACTCGAACTCCCAGCCGATCAAACAGAGTTCACGGGTGAACAGCTCCCGTTCGGCGCCAATATGTTCTTTCGCACGGACCTCATCCTTTCCAACGGTGGCTTCAACCCCAACCTCGGGATGCGGGGCAACAAGATCGGTCTTGCCGAAGAAACCGAGTTCCTCCTGAAACTCCGGAATCATGGCAAGCGGATCGCCTACGTTCCCGGAGCCAGGGTTTCCCACTGGGTGAATCCACGGGACATCACCCGGTGGGGACTCGTACATCGCGCCTACATGGCGGGAAGAGTGGGCGTCCAGGTTTTTGGAGTTCCGCGCCCGCCCCAGGGCTGGCTCGGCTGGATCCGTCAAGGCATCTCCACCCTCGTCAAAGGCCGCATGACCATGGAACAGATGGTCTATC
>CAZDYB010000911.1:0-1766 GCA_964509045.1 uncultured Akkermansia sp. | reverse complement strand
GGTGAGGACGCCGAACACGAACTGGTACCACGGATTCCGTTCGATGCGGACGGTTTCATGGCTGCGTTCGTACGAGCGTCGGTAGGTGGCGTAGAGATCGGGATTGGTCTCATGGCGCAGGAGATTCCACCAGGCCCAGAAACCGAGTTGATCTTCGAAGTGGGCGATGTCTTCGGGCGGGAAGGTGCTGCGTTGACGGAGGGTGAAGCCGGGATAACCGAGTTTCACCAGGCTTTGATAGGCTTCTTCGAACCTGGGTTCCCTGGTGAAATGATGGGCGGTGCGCATGAACGACAGCAGTTCGGCGGCCTGCAATCCGCGGTCGAACCGGCCTTCGTCGGTGGCGAAATATTGCGGGCTCCACCTTCCCCAACGGCTGGGGCGGCCGTCGTGGTCCACCAACGTCCAGTTGTTGCGGATCAGGTGATCCGCCATGGCGGCCAGGTGGTGGATGGCCATGTCGCGTTCCTTTCCTTCGGCGACGAGCTCGAGGAACAGACCAACGGCATAGAAATGCGACGCGATCTCGTCGCTGGAGGTGTCGCCCTTCCATTCGAAACGTCGGTCTGCGCAGTCGTTCCATTCGGCGGCATATCCGCCGGAACCATGTCCGGCCTTGTGTCCGCGCTCGCCCTTGACCCACACCGCGCGGGCGGGGAAGCCGGGGATGCCGGTCATCCGTTCGAGCCAACGCAGGGCATGAAACGTCCGCAGTGCTTCGCGTCGGGCGACCGGATCCCGGGTGACGGCCCAGCGATAGGACTGGGCGGCGAGATAATCGCCGGAGTACCCGCCGTCATTGTCGCTGACCTCGCGTACGTACTGGTTGAGGGTGTCATCCCATTCGAGCTTGTGGGTGAAGCCGAGGCGCTTCTGTCCCCAGGATTCGAGATGCCGTTCATACCAGGCCGCCTTCTTCGCCAGGGTGAACGGTTCGTATCGGATCAAGCCCACCCCGGCATCCGTGGCCACCCAGACATCCCGGTCATCGACTGCGATGTCATGGACCTGGTCGCCGGGAAGCCAGCGGCGGCCGGCGAAATAGTGGAATTGGCCGGCGACATGACGCACGGCACCGTGACGGGTGCCAATCCAGAGATCGTTGGTGAAACCGGGTGCGAGGCAGGTGGTGGCCTCGACCGGCAGACCCTGGGGACCGGCAATGGGTTGGAGGGACATGCCGCGGATGGCGGCCACACCGCGATCGGTGGCCACCCACAGTGCAGGGCCGACGGCCAGGGCATCGCGGATCCGCGGGGATGGCATCCGACCCCAATCCCAGGCCTGATCCGCGGGGAAGCCGTAGACATCGAATCCGGCAAACCGGTCGTGGTTGAGGAAGGTGAGTCGTGAGCCGCCCTGGATCCAGAGGGTGGCCTGATGTTGAAAGACCCGTTCGATGTTGAACGGGGCGGCGTTGGTGGTGAAGGGAGTCGGGCGGTCGGCATCGATCCAGAACAACTGATCTCCGGAAGCGGCAACGGGCCGGTTTCGGTAGGTGGTGACATCGGAGACGGGTTGATCGGAGAGACGTTGCCAGTTGGTCCCTGTCCATCGATGCAGGCCGTGGGGGCCCATGGCCCAGATGGAATCGTGGGCGGTGGCGAGGCGTTGGGGAGGCGGGGAGAAATCAGGTTGGGGGATCCAGTTGGTGCCCTGGAGTTGGAGGAGGGAGGAATCGGTGAGCGCGAAGACGGAACCGCGGAGGGCGGCGATGGAGCGGACCGGAGCTGGGGTGGGGACTTGGGTACCGACTTCCTGGAGAT
>CAZDYB010000910.1:0-1766 GCA_964509045.1 uncultured Akkermansia sp. | reverse complement strand
CGCCCGGGGATTGGAAGAAGTTGTGGTAATTGGGATTGGACATGTGGGGTTGGGGGAGCCTGTCCCCAGACTGTCGATCCCGGCGTCAGCCGGGCGTGGACGCGTCGCCGTCGATGGCGGGCCCGGATGGCGGCACTGGCGAATTGAGGGGACAGGCTTTGGGAATGCCGCACCGGGCGTGAGGGGGAGAGCCTTTCCCTCTGATTCTGAATTCGTTGGGGACAGGCTCCCGGGAATCGGTCTGCCGATTCCCTCGGTGGTTCTTCTGGGAAATGGAGCATCCCGCAGAGGCGCGGAGTCGCAGGGGAAAAGGATCTCACGCGAGGACCCAGTCCCAATCCATCGAGGTGTTTTGCCGCAATGAACCTCGTGGATCGAGCGGAGTCGACGTTCGGGCAGTGCGGCCGCCAGCCGTTTGGCGCCTTCAGTGCCCGTCGCGAAAAAGGCTCATATCTGGGGTTCAGTTCATTGGTGGAAGCGAGGAAGCGGGGGAAATCCAGTGGGTGATGGCTGGGGTTGGTGAGGCAGGTCTTCGGCGGAATCTCCGTGGACCGATAAAGTGACTCCAGCAGAGGCGTGGAGTTGGGGAGTTGATGGAAAGCCTTGAAGACGGCGAACGTCGCCCGACGCTCCGGGGATTGGATGGGAGGAAATCCTTGCCCGCGAATCGGCGCGGGATGACAAAGGCACCGGTCAGGCAAACCTTGACCCACCATGCGTCAACCGCTGTTCAGTACGTCGTCGATGGGTTCCCGGAATCGGGCGTTCACGCTGATTGAGTTGCTGGTGGTGATTGCGATCATTGCCTTGCTGGCATCGATGCTGTTGCCGGCTTTGTCCAAGGCCAAGGAGCAGGCGAAGAAGACCCGGTGCTTCAGCAATTCGCGTCAGATGATGTTGGCCTGCCTGATGTATGTGAACGATCAGCGTGGCCTGTTGCCCTGCGGTTCCATGGATGCGCCAGGACGGTCGCCCAAGGGTTACCTCACCTGGGATGAACTGCTGCTGCCCTACGGCGTGATCACCAATGTCATCGTCTGTCCCAGCCACAAGAAGGGACGGCGTCACTACTGGGTGAACGCGAACATCCTCAACTCGGCCCAAAGCCATGGGAATCCGCGTCAGACCGGCGTGATGGCCCTCGGGTTCTCGGTCGCCCCGGAGACCCTCGCGTTTCCGTCCGACACGGTGGC
Organism: uncultured Akkermansia sp.; assembly: GCA_964509045.1. Lineage (GTDB taxonomy): Bacteria > Verrucomicrobiota > Verrucomicrobiia > Limisphaerales > UBA9464 > UBA6176. Next base: position 573 of record CAZDYB010000910.1, on the reverse strand, counting down.
GTTCACCGAGATCCGCGATCAGGACGCGACCTATGCCAACGGCGGCGTTTCGAATCCGGGCGAAGGCTGGGGTTCGATGCTTTTCGCCCATGAGGATCTGTTCATCCTGCAGTTCCGGCATCTGAATCGGGAAACGATCCCGTTTGTGGATGGGCACGTGGAATCGATGAGATCAAATGCCTTGATGGCGCCGAAGCTGGCGTCAGGCCGGCATAGCTTTGAGAGGTTTTACCGGGACCGATCCCAGGTGCCGGGCAGGTGAGGCGTAACTGATCCATCGGGCAGGCGGGACGACGAACCGAGCTCGCCACCCGGGAGCGCAGGGGTTGGGGGACGACGAAATACACGAAAGGCACGAAAAGGGGTGCCGACGTTTGGGTCGCCCTTCCTGAAAGCGCGGGATTCATCCCGCTTGGTAGACACAACGGTGCCCGCCGCGCCTCATAGGTAGACTTTCATAGCCATCCGCAGATTCTCCAGGACGGCCCGTCAGGGCGTTCGGTCCATTATTCCATTTCTAACCGGACTTTCGCTACTCGACACGGGTTTTAGAAAAGTTTCCGTCCGAAATCT
>CAZDYB010000909.1:0-1771 GCA_964509045.1 uncultured Akkermansia sp. | reverse complement strand
GATTCAAGCGATGGGTTGTAAAATGAGGGGAGCTGCCCCGGCCCGCGATGACCCGTCAGCCCAACCGGGCTAGCTTCAATACGGACCCTTCAGGATTCGACCCGTGATTCCTGCATCCGTCCGTCCCACAATGTTGGCGGGCGGTCGCCACACCCAACCCAACCGTATCCATGCAGCGGGGAAGGAAACGGATCCGGCTCCGCGGAGCGGCACGGGGCCACTGGCGGGGCAACCACCGATTCACGAGAGGCGCGACAGCGCGATCAGTTCGGCAAGGCGTCTGTTGTCGTTTCGGATCCGGGCGGTAAGAGTCCGCCCCACCGCCAGCAGGAAGGGTGTCGCAATCTCCGGGGTTTCCCGGCAGAGCCGTTCGAATCGGTCAGCCGAGATCCGGAGCAGCGTGCTGTCGGCGTTGGCCAGGATGTCCGCAGAACGGGGGCCATCGTCGAACAGCGAAATCTCGCCGAAGACATCTCCCGCCTGAAAGGTGGCCAGGGTGGTTTCCTTGCCGCCCACCAGGATCCGCGCGCGGAGCTCGCCTTCCACCACGCAGTACATCGCCCCGCCCGCCCCCCCCTGGGTGCAGATCTGGCGGAAGGCTGGCACCTTCTGGATCTCCATCATCTGGGCAAATCTTCCCAACTGCTGGTCATTCATGGAGGCGAAGACCTTGATCCGGCGCAGTGTCCCAGGCCGGATGCCAGGAATGAGGGGTGAAGACTCAGGGGCATGAGGGGACGGATTGCGTCCAAACAAGTCCCGAAGTTCGCCGACTTCACCAGCACGGACCCAACGGTCTTCCTGTCGGGAAAAGATCCAGGTGTCTGAAAGCACCCTTTCGTCCTGGATCCACTCGACGAGTTGGGGGAGTTCCACCGGGCCGTAGACAACATCGTCCGTTGCCCATACGTTGAATCCGCGTTCGGAGATCAGAGCATTCATCGCTTTTCGGGGTGAGATTGGGCTGCTTGATTCAGGCTGACCCGCGACGCCCGTACCGGGGTCGCAATCCGCGTTCCTTCCGAAGTGGTGGATCGGAGAACCCCTTCCGTATCTTTCAGAAATCTTCGCTTCGACGCCAAGGCTGCGTTCCGCAATACGCCACGGCCCAATCCTTTGGTTGAAAGATTTCCCGGTTTCGTTCCGATCCTGAGGCATGCCAGCTGATGCCGGAGGTCCATTCCCGGAAGACCGACTGCTGCCCACGCGCCGCAGCCTGTTGGATCGGCTCCGCAACTGGGAGGATCACGCCGGTTGGCAAGAGTTCTTCACCACCTACTGGAAGTTCATCTATGGCGTCGCCATCCGTTCCGGGCTCAGCGATTCCGAAGCCGAGGATGTCGTCCAGGAAACCGTGGTGTCCGTCGCGCGCAAGATGCCGGAGTTCGTCTATGACCCAGCCCGATGCTCCTTCAAGGGTTGGCTCATTCATGTCACCCGACTCCGGATCATCGACCAACTCCGCCGCCGCCAACCCTCCCATCGTCAAAACCCCGAAGACCAGGGCGATTCCCGGGCCACCCCGCTCATCGAGCGCATCCCGGACTCCCGGGCGGACCTCCCTTTGGAATCGCTCTGGGAAGAGGAATGGGAGCGCAACCTCATCGATGCCGCCATGGAACGTGTTAAACTCCGGGTCAAGCCCGCCCATTACCAGATCTTCCACCTCAGCGCCGTGAAAGGGCTGGGGACCCTCGAAGTGGCGCGCATGCTCGATGTCAATCCGGGCCAGGTCTACCTCGTGCGCCATCGCCTGGCCGGTCAGGTGAAA
>CAZDYB010000908.1:0-1774 GCA_964509045.1 uncultured Akkermansia sp. | reverse complement strand
GACCTACCTCGGCCAGGTCAGCGTCGCCGGGGCCCTCGCTCCCGGCGATTCCACCCGACTCACCACCCGCTTCGTCATTCCCCGAACCGGCGTGGCCGGACCCCACCGCTTCAAGGTCCGCACCGACGCCGGCCTGGTGATTTCGGAATCGGACGAGGACAACAATGAGACGTCGAGTGGAGATCCGACGGCCATCCCACAGGTCCTCACCCTGCAACTCTCCACGTCATCCGTGGAGGAGGCCAACCCCCGCCCGGTCTCCGCCTCGGTCTCGCGCAACGGCGATTTTTCCCAACCGCTGACGGTCACGCTCGTCCCCAATCTGCCGGGCCGTTTCGGGATTCCTTCCACCGTCCTCATCCCCGCCAACTCGGCCAGCGTCAGCTTCGACCTGCAACCCGCGCGTGATGGACTCTTCACCGGGCCACAGCAACTCCGGTTGACCGCCAGCGCACCCGGCTTCGCCGCCGCGGAAGACACCCTGACCATCGTCGACAGCGACCTCACCCGCCTGGGCGTGGCGCTGGCCTCCGGGGCATTGACCGAAGGCGGAACGGTCGGCGGCACCGTGACCCGCACGCCGGCGACCGACACCCCGCTCACCGTACAATTGCTGGCCAGCGACAACACCCAGGTCATCCTGCCGGGGTCGCTCACCATTCCCGCCGGCGCCACGTCCGCCCCGTTCACCGTCAACGCCGTGGATGACGACCTGATCGAGCGCACCAACCTCATCACCCTCACGGCGTCCGTTCCGGGCCTTGTCTCCGCAGCGGTCCAGGTCGCCGTGGTGGACAATGACATCCCCATCGTGACGCTGGCCCTGGCCCAGCGCACGGTCAGCGAGGGGGCCGGAGCCCAGGCCACCTCCGCAACCCTCACCCGCTCGCCCGTCACCGCCCGGGAAGTGGTCGTGCTGCTGGACAGCGCCCAACCGGCCGTGGTCCGTCTTCCCGCCTCGGCCGTCATCCCGGCCAACCAGGCGTCCACCACCTTCCCCGTCGCCGTCATCGACAACACCCAGGTGGAGGCTCCCCGTCCGGTAAGCCTGGGCGGCACCGTCCTCGACTCCGCCCGCCGTTCCCCGGTCGCCGAGATCACTCCCGACCTGTTGACGATCACCGATGACGACGGCCCGACCCTCACCCTGCTGGTGGGCGCGGAAGCCGTCGCCGAAGGCCGGAATCCAGCCACCAGCGGCACCGTCCTGCGCAACACCTCCCGGACTTTGCCCCTCGTGGTGCAACTCGGTTCCAGCCGGATCAGCGAGGCCACCGTCCCCGCGACGGTCACCATCCCGGCCGACAGCGACCGCGCCAGCTTCCCCATCGTCTCCCTGGCCGACGGAATCCCGGATGGCAACCAGACGGTTGTCCTCACGGCCTCCGCCGCAGGTCTGGTGACCGGTACCGCCACGTTGATCGTGACAGACTCCGATCGACCCGACCTGGTGGTGGCCAGCCTCACCTTCCCGGCCAGCGGGATCGCAGGGGAATCGGTCCCGGTGACGCTGCGGGTGGAGAACCGGGGAGCGGCTCGATCCTCCAGCGGCTGCAGCTCTCCACGGACGCGTTCGTGGGTGGGGACGTGTTGCTGGGACAGATTGCGTATCCCGGGCCACTGCCGGCGGGCAGCGCCTTTGAACAGACCCTGAATGCCCGTCTGCCGGACCAACCCGGCGACTACCAGTTCGTGGCCGAGACCGACGTCGCCGGGGTGATCCCGGAACTTCTGGAAGGCAACAATCTCCGGGTCAGCCCCACCCCCATCGAGG
>CAZDYB010000907.1:0-1779 GCA_964509045.1 uncultured Akkermansia sp. | reverse complement strand
GGATCAGCGTGAGGCGCCGAGGACGGTGAGGTCGAGGCAGACGGCTTCCTCGGTGCTGCGGGCGAAGACCCGGCCTCCGGAGATGACCGGGGTGGTCCAGCATTTGCCGGGGAGGACATCGGCCCGGGAGACTTCGGTATAGGAATCCGGGGAGGCCTTGAAGAGGACGAGTTCGCCGGAATCGGAGAGGGCGAGGACGTGTTGATCGACGCCGACGACGTGGCCGGGGCCGAATCCGGACTTCTCCCATTTCACCTCGCCGGAGGCGACATCGACGCACTTGATGGGGCCGGATCCGTATTCCTTGAACTGGAACATCCCGTAGAGGTGGCCCTGGAGTGCGACGGGTGTGGACCAGTGATTGGCGAGGGGTTTGTTGCCGGGTTTGCGATAGAGCTCGGTGGCCTTCCAGGAAGAACCGTTGCGGGTGATGCGAGCGGCGCCGGCGCCGACGCCGTATCCGGCGGAGCAATAGACGATGTCGCCGACCACGATCGGGGTGATGGCGGTGGAGACGGCGAAGGGGAACGGATAGCGCCACAGTTCGGTGCCGGTTTTGGGATCGAGGGCGAGGAGGCCGGACTTGAGGAAGAAGACAGCCTGACGTTGGCCGAGGATGTCGGTGATCAGGGCGGTGGAATGGGTCATGGTTTCGTCGAAGGCCTTCCATTTCACCTCACCGGACTTCTTGTTGAAGGCGAGGATGGACTGGCCGGCGCCGCCCCCGGCGACGAGGACGAGGTCGCCTTCGATGACGGGCGACTGGGCGTTCTGCCAGGAGATGTTGCGGCCGGCGAATTCCTTGATGAGGTCGTGCTTCCACACCTCGCGACCGGAGGCGGCATCGAAGCATTGGAGGACGAGCTTGGCGGAGAGGCTGTAGACGAGATTGCCATCGATGGCGGGGGAGGATCGGGGACCATCGCCGCCCTTGTTGGCGGAGGTGCCATCCTGGCCGCCGTCGTTGATCTTCAGGGAGCCGAGGGGTTTGGCCCAGAGTTCCTTGCCGGAGTTGGCATCGCGGGCGACGAGGGCTTCGGTGGGGATGTCATTTTCGGGTCTCAACTCGAGGCAGAAGGCGCGGCCATTGCCGACGACGAAGGAGCTGAAGCCGCCCTGGCTGGGGACGCGCCAGAGGACCTTGGGACCATTGGCGGGCCAGGTCCGGCTGATCTTTTCGGGGGAATGACCGGTACCGAGCGGGCCGCGGTAGGAGGGCCAGTCGGCGGCGGAGGTGGAGAGGGTGGAGAGCGAGAGGAGGGAGGCGACGACGCCGGCGCGGGTGCGGGAGGACGATGAAGTGCGGTGCATGCGTACAAACTGTTCGGAGGTTGAGGCGGGAGCAACGGGAAACTCTTCCCCGACACCGACACCCCGGTATCCTCGCCGCCGTGAGTGAAGCGCTTCCTTCGCAGATCCGGGTCTTGATCATTGGCGGTGGTGTGGCGGGCACATCGGTGGCGTGGCATCTGGCCCAGTTGGGTTGGCGCGACGTCCTGTTGCTGGAGCAGGGCCGTCTGGGGGGCGGCACGTCGTGGCATGCGGCGGGGATGGTGGGACGGCTGCGGGTATCGAGCAGCATGATGCGGATCAACCAGGATTCGGCGGATCTCTACGCGCGGCTCCAGGAATTGACCGGGCACGACATTGGCTGGCGTCAGGTGGGGAGCCTCCTGTTGGCCCGCAATGCGGATCGCATGGTCCAGTATCGGCGCACGACGGGGGTGGCGACGCATCTGGGGGTTGAATGCCACGAGATCAGCCTGGCTGAGGCGCAGA
>CAZDYB010000906.1:0-1789 GCA_964509045.1 uncultured Akkermansia sp. | reverse complement strand
GTCGGTCCGCTGCATCACCTGAGAATCATTCCGCGAAAACGAAGTGTTCGCGTGCGCCGCGAAGTTGCCTGAAAAGCGGGAGAACAGGGAAGCCGAGACGAAGCTGTTCAGGTTGCCGGAGACGCCCGAGATGGTTGTCTCTTCTGCGGTACGGTCCGCGAATATGGACAGCGACGTGTCCGGTGTGGCCTGGATGATCACATTGGCGCCGAATGCCGGCGCCCGGATGTCCGGAAAGCGGGTGTCCTGGAAGCGCTGGACCAGATGCCCGCCGAACAATTCCGCCTTGACGCGGCCGGGCTTCAGGAAGCGCGCCCCGAGGAGGGACCTCACGCCGTCGGAGTCGCGTTGGTAGCCGAGGTCGTCAGCGCGGTCCTGGTAGCGCCGGACGTCGGCTGCCACCTGGAGGAACGGCTCGAATGTCGGCAACGCCTCCCAGGTCAGCCGGAATCCGCCGGTGTACTGGTCGCGGTCTCGGTCGTCCATGTTGATGAATCCATTGGTGAAACGGACATCCTTGTAGTCGAGACGCTGAGCGGTGCCGCCTACCCGCAGGGAAACGCTGCCGAAGTTGTGGAGCGCGCCAGCATACGCGCGGTCGTTCGTGTACCGGGTGGGCGAAAAGCCGTTGCGTGAGTCGGGCGACTCGCGGTCCTCGTGCTCCTGGGCCCAGCGATAGCCGCCGAACACATTGGTGCGCGCCGTGATGTCGTACCGCCCCTCAACGCTCACGCGATGGTCGTCGGTGTTCTCCGACTCCCGGCTGTGATATCGGGTCGCCTCGGTGTTGGCGTAGAAGTTGAGGGCGTGCCGATCCCAGGCGGACTGAACGAAAAGCGACGGGGAGGCGATGGCGGCCCAGTCTCCCACTTTGTCTGTGGCGGAGTAGTAGACATTGTCGTCATACATCCCCGAGACAAGGATTTCCGGGTACAACAGGAACGACCCCGCTTCGATCGGCTCCACCGGCGTGATGGGCGCGGTCTTCCTGACGATGCGGCGGCTCAGGCCCTGGCTGGTCGTCGTGTCGGTGGATTGGGCGCTGGCTGCAGGCGGCAGGGAGATGCACGACCAGGCTGCCGAAAACACGATCAGTTGCGTCACTCGCGATTTCATTTGCGCTCCATGTGCGACGTCCAGACAGGTTCCTGAAAGATTGGAAGGTGGGTGTGTGTGCCCGGGAACTCAGCGGCCGGGGCCGCGGCCACCGCCCGTACCGCCGGGACCGCCCTCGTGCATGCGCTCGCTACGGCGCGCTCGGTCCTGCTCGCGCTGGCGCTCGCGTTCCTGGCGGCGCTCGTCCATGCGTTCACGGTGCTCGGCGCGGATGCGCTCGCGTTCTTCCTCCGATGCGGCTTCGCGGATGCGCTTCTGGTACTCGCTGCGTTCCCGGCGCGTCATCATTTCCCGCCCATAGATCTGGTCCGGCGCATTGCCCTTGCGTGCCTGGGTTTCCTGGCGCGTCTGCGTCTGGGTCTCGGTGCGTGTCTGGGACTGGGCCTGTGTCGCGGTCTCGGTCCGGGTCTGCGATTTCGTGGCAGCGTCGTCGTCGGCCATGACGGGCGCGATCAGGGAAGCGCAAAGCGCGAGCGAGGCTGCGGCAGTGGCAAGGAGGGTTGAAGAGTTATGGCATAACGACATGAGGATCTCCAGTAATAGACGCGAATAGGCATAACTATAGAGCTGTCCGACGGCGACTGTTTGAGATAGATCAAGAGGACATGTTTGTTGCCAGGATGACGCATGCGTAGGCAGGGCGAATGACGAACGAAGTGCCGTTGAGTTGATG
>CAZDYB010000905.1:0-1792 GCA_964509045.1 uncultured Akkermansia sp. | reverse complement strand
GGATCACCCGGTCCAATCCCACAAACGCACCCCCGCAGATGAACAGGATGTTCGTCGTGTCCACCCGGATGTACTCCTGCTGCGGATGCTTCCTCCCACCCTGGGGCGGCACGTTGCAGGTCGTCCCTTCCAGGATCTTCAACAACCCCTGCTGCACACCTTCCCCGGAAACATCCCGGGTGATCGACACGTTCTCGGTCTTGCGCGCAATCTTGTCGATCTCGTCGATGTAGATGATCCCCATCTGCGCGCGTTTCACGTCGAAATCCGCATTCTGCAAAAGGCGCAGGACGATGTTCTCAACATCCTCTCCCACATAACCCGCTTCCGTGATCGAAGTCGCGTCCGCGATCGCAAACGGCACATCCAGGAAACGCGCCAGCGTCCGCGCCAGCAACGTCTTGCCCGAACCCGTGGGACCTATCAGCAGGATGTTGCTCTTCTCGATCTCCACTTCGTCCGACTTCTCCCCCTCCACCGCCGTAGCTTCCGCCGACAGGACCCGCTTATAGTGATTGTAAACCGCAACGCTCAGGCTCCGCTTCGCTTCATCCTGCCCGATCACAAACCCGTCCAGATGCCGCTTGATCTCCGCAGGCTTCGGCACGCTCATCGAGCGGATCTGACGGTTGGTGTCCTGCTCGAACTCCTTTTCCAACACACCCTTGCAGACCGAGACACATCCGTCACAGATGTACACCCCGGGCCCGGCGATCAGCTTTCGGACCTCGGCCTTCGATTTCCCACAAAAACTGCACATCGTGATCTGACTCGCTCGCGCCATGGTCCAATCCTTTCAGCCCTCGTTCGCCTCGCTTGCCGCTTCGCCAACACCCCCAATGCCGTTCAGGCCTTCGGCGCTTCCGGGGGCACCACCGATGCCGGAAGGTCGCGCCGGGTCCGGACCACTTCATCCACCAACCCATACGCCTTGGCCTCTTCAGCACTCAGGAAGTTGTCGCGGTCCGTATCCTTCGAAATCTGCTCCACCGGCCGTCCGCAATGATGAGCCAGAATCTCGTTCAGACGGTCCCTCAAACGGAGGATCTCCCGGGCTTGGATGCTGATATCCGACGCCTGCCCCTGCGCTCCACCCCACGGTTGGTGAATCATGATCCGCGAGTTCGGCAGCGAAAACCGCTTGCCCTTCGCCCCACCCGACAGCAGCAGCGCCCCCATGCTGGCCGCCTGCCCGATGCAATACGTGTTCACGTCACAACTCACCCACTGCATCGTGTCATAGATTGCCAATCCGGCGGTCACACTCCCACCCGGCGAGTTGATGTAGAAGTGGATGTCCTTCTTGGGGTCGGCCATCTGCAGAAAGAGGAACTGCGCAATGATGACGTTGGCCACCATGTCGTTGACCTCGGTGCCCAGGAACACGATGCGATCGATCAACAACCGCGAGTAAAGGTCATATCCGCGTTCACCGCGGCCGGTCTGCTCAATGACAGTGGGAATGGAAAATCCGTACATAGTGGGAACCCCGAAGGGCGCGCGCAGGCTAGGAGCACCCCCCGGATAGGTCAAGGAACGGGCCGGTCGAGAAGCCAGCCGATCGCCTCTCCCCACCACTCCTCCGGACGTTGGACCGCCTCCCAGTGATCCTGGTCAGGAACCTCCCAGACCCGCTTCCGCCCCGCATACCCCTCGTACAAACGTCGTCCCAACTCCGGCGGCACCACCCGATCCGCCCCTCCCACCACCCCCCCCATCGGCCCCCCATACCCTTCCCTCCACTCGTCCGTCGGATATCGATCCCCAAGGATCCAACTCACCGGAAGCCACG
>CAZDYB010000904.1:0-1799 GCA_964509045.1 uncultured Akkermansia sp. | reverse complement strand
CGACGAGGGCACAGGCGCCCTGGATTGATGAGGCGGCGAGTTTGCCCAGGGCGATGTCGGTGCCGGTGAGATCGGTGAGGAAGAGAAGTCCCAGCGTGCCTTCGCGACGTTCGGAAGCGATGGAATCGGCGGTGAGGAGGATTCCTCCGAGCAAGGCGAAGGCGAGGAGGATGAAGGACAGGATCTCGAAGGTGAGCCGGGGGAGGGAAGTGACACCGGGACCGGAGTTGCCGGTGAAGGTGAACAGGAGGAAAGCAACCATTGCCAGCAGTGCGGCCGCGCCGGATCGCGAGAGGTAGGTGAAGCGTCGGCGACTGGCGACGATCAGCTCGCGTTGGACGACGGGGAGCGAGGTCATGGGTGACGTTCCGCAGTGGTCCCCATCGAAGAAGGATTCCGGAGAAAGGCGAGGAGATTGGCCATGTCCTGGAGACTGAGACCGGACTCCAGTCCGTCCGGCATGAGGGAACGTCCGGTGTCTTCGAGCGCGGCAAGTTCACTTCTCAACAGCGTGTGCCGCGCACCATCGGTGAGCCGCAGGATGAGGCTGTTGCCGGAGTCCGATTCCACCAACCCGATCATCTCACGCCCGTCGTGCAACCGGGCTTGATAAGCGGAGAAGCCGGGTTGGATGTCCGCGCTGGGGTCGAGGAGATTGGCCAGGATCCGTTCCGGTGCATGGGTGGCGAAGGTGACGACATCGGGCCCGATCTGGCGTCCGTGACCGCCCGCCTGATGACACGCACTGCACAGGCGTTGATAGGTGTCGAAGCCGGCCCGCGCATCGGCTGGGTTCAGATCCAGGGCGGGCTTGAACCGGGCGATCATCCCGGCGCGGGGTCCGGGAGCCTCGAACCATTTCGACGCCTGCGAACGGACGGCATCGGATCGGTGCCGCAACAGGGCATCGCGCCGGGCGGCGAACTGTTGCTGCAAGGATTGGCGTCGGGCGTGGTCGAGGAAAGCGAGGGTCCAGGGTTCGCGGGACAGCAGCAGGTCGAGGGCGGCCTCGCGAAGGGAAGGGGTAAGGCCGGACCAACGCCCGAGGATGACGGGCGCCACGGAGTCGTCACCGGTGACGGCCAGGGCGGTGAGCGCGGCGCGTTGGAGGGTGTCGGGTTGTCCGGGATCCAGCCAGGTGGCGAGGATCGGAACGGCAGCGGTGCGGGTGGGATTGAATTGGGCGAGAAAGGAACCGGTGGCGATGCGCGTGTCGGGATCGACATCGGGTGCTGCAAGGGAAGCGGTGCGGAGCGCCCAGGCTGCGAGGGGTTGGAGTCCGAGCAGGGTATTGGCCAGGGCGCCGTCGCCGGCTTGAAGGGTTTCGAGCGGGATCTGACGGCGCGAGAGGGTGGCGAGGAAACGCGTCACGACCCGGGCATTGGCGGCGGTGAAGGATGGGTTGCGGCCGGGTGCCAGGTGGGGTTGGAGCAGGGTGGAGATCTGATTGGGTTGACCGAGGCCGAGGGCGATCTGGGTGAGGGAATCGGACAGGGAATCGCGGACGGCGTCGTCTGCCTTGGCGACCGCCTGACAGAGGTTTGCGGCATGGGGAATGGACGAACTCAGGATGGCGGCGCGGAGGTAGGGATCGGCGTGATCCTGGATGGCCAGTTGGGCGAGGGCTTCGCCAGCGACGGGCGCGGTCCATTGGCCGAGAGAACAGGCGAGTTGAAGTCGGACATGGGGTGAAGGATCGGAAACGAGGAGGGCGGCGCGGGGAGCGAGGGAGGGATGGGATTCGGCGAGGCGGAGGGCGTTGATGCGCAGGCCGGGTTCGGTGGAGTTGAAGGCGGACC
>CAZDYB010000903.1:0-1808 GCA_964509045.1 uncultured Akkermansia sp. | reverse complement strand
TCGAGCTTGATGACCTTGACCTCGGGATAGTGATTTTCGAGACCGAGGATGTTGGAGATCTCAGCGCCGCGCCAGCCGTAGATGGACTGGTCGTCATCGCCGACGACGCACAGGTTGCGGGACTCCGAGGTGAGGAAATGGACCAGGTCGAACTGGGAGCTGTTGGTGTCCTGATACTCGTCCACCATGACATAGCGCCAGCGGCGTCGACAGGATTCAAGGGCGTCGGGATGCTCCTTGAACAGGCGGAGGGTGAGGAGGATGAGGTCGTCGAAGTCGACCGCATTGGCGGCGCGCAGGGCGGACTCGTATCTGAGGGAGACGTGCTGGGCCAGGGCCCGGACGGATTCATCGCCGAACACGGGTGAATTGGGGCCGGCATTCTTGAACCGGGACAACATGGCGAGGATGGCGCCGGCATCGGTCTTCTCGCCCTTGGCGGAGATGGCGCTGAGGATCTTCTTCATGGCGGCGAGTTGGTCGCCGGCGTCGTAGATCACGAAGTTGCGCTTGTAGCCGAGCTTCTCGATGTGCTGGCGGAGGACGCGGACGCAGAGGGAGTGAAAGGTGCAAAGGGTGGGGCGGGCGGTGAAGGGATCCTCGGGCTCACTACTCCGACTGCGTGGGCCACGCGGGCGAGGGATCATGTCGTGGACGCGCTCCTGCATTTCGCGGGCGGCCTTGTTCGTGAACGTGACAGCCAGGACCTGGCCGGGGGGAACACCCCGTTCGATGAGATGGGCGATGCGGCAGGTGAGGGTGCGAGTCTTTCCGGTACCGGCTCCAGCAAGGATGAGCACGGGACCCTGCACCGTGATCACCGCCTCACGCTGCTCGGGATTCAACGATGCGAGATCGAACGCCATGCGGGGGCGGAGTCTCCGACTCTGGCGCCGCCGGGCAAGGGGAATGCTGAAGAAATGCCTACAGGAACCCGGGCTGAAACGGCAGGGCAACGGGCAACCGGCTCCCGACGATCCGGCTCACAGGGTGTTCCCGACCCCTTCTGGATGAAGGGCCTTCCCACGACCCACCTGCCGCAGGTGTCGTGTCGGAACGGGCAAGTGTGGGTCGTCGCACTTCAGAGCTGATCCCATCCCAATCCATGCTTCAGCACCCTGGAACGAGGGGGCCGCCCCGGGAAGGGTCTCTGGCACCTGGAGACAGCAGGTACTCGGGTGCCAGCACCCCTGCAGGCACGGACTCCCTGATTCGGATTGCCCCCCCCCAGTGGGGGCGTGGGCACGCGCAAAGATCATGGAGTTCTGGATCGGCCTGATCTTTCCCCTGTGGAGTTGGTCGAACCTGAAGCTCCACCCCGAGTCCTGCAATCCGTCCCGGCAGGTGCATTGCCTCCGCTGAAATGAAAACGGGAAAGCGGAGCCAGTCATCGAACAGGACTCTGCTGGAACTCCATCCATGATCCAGCCCAGGGCGTGACTCCCAGGGTTACAGGGCAAAGTTGCGCGGGTTGAACTTATATATCCTATTTAGTTGAGGCGTCTGTTTGACAGCTCTTGCAGCCTCTTCTTCATTGGCTGCGTCGGTAACCCAAACCCGTCGGGGAGTCATCGTATGACCGCCTCGACCAACCAAAGGAAACACTATGATTCGTATCGCATCATCCAGGCTCAAAGCCATCGCCCTCGGATTCGCAGCCATCGCCGCTGGAGCGGCATTGGCAAACGCCAACAATCCAAGCGGCTGTCCGTCCACCTCGACCTCCGCGACCTTCTGCTGCGTCTATCCGGATGGATCCATCGCGGCAATGGGCACCCAGACCACCAGCGTGAACGCCTGCTGCATTG
>CAZDYB010000902.1:0-1811 GCA_964509045.1 uncultured Akkermansia sp. | reverse complement strand
GGTCCACTGCATCTCCAACTGCCCGATGACGGAAAGAAACACACACCGACCGTCTCGGGCCCCGGTGAGGGACGCCATTTCCAAGGCGCCCTGTCGCACCTGAGCGAAGTCGTTCAGGTTGGGGGTGCCGTGGAAAAACGCATGAAGCCGACCACGGTAGCGGTCGAGACCCCGGATCTCGTCTTGGATCCCCGCGACGATCTGCAAGGACTCATTCCCAGGCCATGAAATCCCAGTGAACACGCGTGGAGCCAACATCTCGGAGACGAAGGAAGAGAGCCCATGTATTCCTCCCCACCCGACCATGGAGTCGCCGAACATGACGATGGCATCGGTGGACCGAGGGGCTTTTGTGGTGCGAAGGCCACGGGCAAGGACTCCGACCTTTGTGGACGACTTGTCCTGCCGCCTGATTTCCATCTGGCGAGCATTGGTGACCGGGAACGAGTAGAAGGCCCCGGGCACAACAGTGGTTATTGGATCCGAGGCCACTTTGCCCCACACGCCAGACTCACGGATCAGGATGTCCCCGATGGCGAAGCTGATGCCGGAGAACGTCCCGGGGGCAGAAGCCTGCCAAAGGTCGCCGTCCCGAATATGAGTTGGGGAGTGGCTGCCGGGGTCGAACTCACCGCAATAGCACAGCTCCCCGGGCAATACCTTCGCGTACTTGGGGCCAACGCCCGAGACGGCACCCCAGGCGTGCATCCGGTCGCCATCTGCCCAGGTGATCCCAGCGAAGGTTCCGGATGCCGTGACGTTCCACCAGTCGCCAGGAAAGGGCCAGGCACCGGGAGACCCGTCCGCAGGTGCCCACGTTCCCCGATACCGTTTCCCCCGGATCAGCAGACCAGCAGACCTCCTGAATTCGAGGGTGGTGCCGGTGGTATTGATCCCCCTGAGAGACCGGGTTGGGGTTGGGGCGAAGGGAGCAAACATCGAGCCTGCCGCCTCAGTGATGCCGGGGATCTCGAATGTCCTGGATCGAATCCCGTTGTCGTCATCCTCGACCACCACGCGATCCAGATTGGACGGAACGATGAGCCGGGTGAGCTCGCCGTTCAGGCTCGGCTTGGTGACAGTCCCGGCCCCGATGGCCATCTTCCCGACCACTGTTCCGTCCGATTTGATGCCGATTCCAATCCGGTCCTGCTCATCGACGATCGCATACCGGAACCCGGTGCCCTCCGCCAGGTCTTGAGGGAGCAATCCATCGACAGCCGGGGACAGATTGGACCTGGTGATTGCGCCGGCCCCAACCTCGGTCCTGCCGATCAGGGATCCATCTCGACGGATGCCGAACGCGATGCGGTTCTGAGCATCCATGATGGCATAGACGATGTCCGATCGGTCCATTTCCTCGGGGATCGCCGCGCCCAAATCGGGACTGAGCACCGACCTGACAACAGCACCGGCGGCAATCTTTTGAGTGGTGATGGAACCATCGGGCAAAGGCAGCCGCCCGATCAGAGTGCCGTCCTTTTGCACCCCGAGAGCGATGCGGTTCTGGGAATCCACGATGGCATACACCAACTCCCCGGAATCCCCGGTGTCGACCGCCAGCACGGAGACGATGGACTGAGCGAGTTTGGCGAGGGTGACGGCTCCGTCCTGCAAAGCCGTGGTGCCAACGGACCCATCGAGCTGATCGAACTTTCCAAAGAGGGAGCCATCAGGCCGGACACCAAAAGCGACCCGCTGATCGACGTCGACGATGGCGTACACGAACTCGGCTGAGAAACTCGGTGCCAGGAATGAACGCAGGTCGGCGGTGAGCTTCTCCCAACCGATGGACGAATCCGGAACCGATG
>CAZDYB010000901.1:0-1812 GCA_964509045.1 uncultured Akkermansia sp. | reverse complement strand
CCGTGGAATGGCAACAAACCGTTGTCACCCGTCCAAACCCACATCACAGCCTGCCGTTGTCGATCAACCGGGTCTTGCCCACGTGAACTGCCAGGGCCATCTGGCTCCCCTTGACCACCCGCCTCACCGGCTCAAGCCAGTCCGGTTCGAAAAACTCCACGTAGTCGAGGCGGGCCAACGATTCCGCCCCCACCAGGCTCCTCACCGATTCCCGCAATTCCTCCGCATCCACGCCGCCCGACGATTTCCCGATCCGGTCGCGCACCAAGCCGATCGCCCGGTACAACACCGTCGCCTGGCACCGTTCCTCCGGATTCAGATACGCATTCCGGGAACTCTTTGCCAACCCGTCCGCTTCTCGTCGCGTCGGCGACACCACCACCTTCAACGGAAAGTTCAGATCCCGCACCATCCGACGGATCACCGCCGCCTGCTGCCAGTCCTTGGCCCCGAACACCGCCACATCCGGCAGCACCAAATGGAACAGCTTCGCCACGACCGTGGTCACCCCGCGGAAATGGGTTGGACGCGACGCCCCCTCCATCCCGGTCCCCAACCGTTCCTCGATCACATACGTGCTGTATTCGCCGGTCGCCCGCCCCGGATACATCGATTCGTCCGACGGATAGAACACCACGTTCACCCCGGCCTCCCGACACAGCTTCCGGTCCCGCTCGAAATCCCTCGGATATCGGGAAAGATCCTCGCCTGCTGCGAACTGGGTTGGATTCACGTAGATGCTCACCACCACCACCCCGTCCGATCCCACCCGTTTCCGTGCCGCGTGCATCAAGGAAACGTGACCCTCATGCAGGAATCCCATGGTGGGTACAAAACCCACCCGACACCCGGTCCTGCGCCAGGCCAACGCCATCCGCTGCATCACGCCAATGCTCCGAACGATCTTCATCCGCGACGAGATTGCCCTCACTCATCGGGCAAAGGCCAGTTGCACCCGGGCACATCTTGACCCTGCCCTCCGAACTGTAGCGGCGACGTCCGGTCACCGGAAGTTCGTCGAGGGCGACGACTGACCATGGGCATCCCGCCACCCGGTTCTTGCTCGCGAACAGTATCAAGAAGCGCCCGATGCACCCTTGCAATCATTCGACTCATTGACAGCCTCAGCCGCCATGGAGAACTCCCCGCCCCAACAGTCCGCTTCCGCGGTCCCGCGGATGGAGCGTGGATCAGGCCGGCGAGCAGTGGAGGCCCGGGCCAAGGCACTCGCCGAGTGGCGTCGGATCGACCTTCGGCCACTTGAAACCGCCCTCATCCGGTCGGACCGCCGGGTGGGTGACGTTCTTCCCGCCATCCTTGGCCGCATCCGCATTGAACATCGACAATCGGAAGCCCAGATCGTCGAGGTGTGGAAGCGGGTGATCGACCCCTGCATCACCGCCCATGCCCGTCCCGTCAACCTCGCCAAGGGCACCCTGTTTGTCGCCGTGGACAGCAGTGTCTGGCTTTCAGAAATAGTGCGTTACCACCGCACGGAGATCCTCGAACGTCTCCAACTCGCAGCCGGCAAGGAACTCATCCAGCGCATCTCGTTCCGAATTGGATGACCCCCTCGCAGCGCAACCCGACCAAGGCACAATGCATTCCATGGACGTTCATTTCGGGGACAGGCTCTCCAAACCGTCGCCTTTGTAGCCTATACCGTCGCAGTGACGGGCTCTTTGCCATCCCAAGATCAGCCCGTCACTCCGGGGACAGGCTCTTTGTCTGAGCTGTTCTCGAGCGACAGGGACCGTCAGGGACAGGCTCCATCCCCCCTTCGAACCAAGTCTGGGGACAGGCTCTTCGCCT
>CAZDYB010000900.1:0-1817 GCA_964509045.1 uncultured Akkermansia sp. | reverse complement strand
GGTAAATCACCCCGTCCATGTCGATCAGATACCCCATCTTGTTCATCAGGACCCGGGTACAGCAACCGGCAGGCCATGATACGAAGGTCTGATGACAAACGGGTTACAACAGCACCCCAAAAAAAATCAGGGGTCTTCCAACCGCTCCCGCCTCTCCATCCACCCTGTCACTCCTTCCAATGCCACGATTCCCCCGTTACCCCATAGCGCACCGCCATCTCGGGCGTCTCCACCGGCACCTTCAGATACATCGATTCCACCCCGGCCAACGTCATCCCCGAGGTCAGCAGCGTCCGCTCCACCGGATAAGGCTGCACGTTCTCCACGACCATCCGCTCGATATGCCGGATCTGCGGACTGAAGAAATCCGCCGTCGAGGATCCCCAGGTCGGCATCGGCAGATACATCTGGCACGAAATGATCCGATCCGTGCTCCCATCCAGGCCTGCGTAATTGAAGTCCCGGATCTCCAGCATGAACAGCGTGGTGTGGAATCCATCCCGATGCTCGATGAAGTATGCCCATCCCTCCGGAAAGGCTTTGCGCGCCCATTCGAAATCCACGGCGCCGGTCGGGTAGCCATCCTTCACCGGCAGGTTGTGACTGCGGTTCAACGCTGCCACCAACAACCGTCGCGTGTCCTTCCTTCCCTCCACCCGTTCCCACATCGCCGCACCCCGCAACGCTTCCACCCGTCGGATCCCCACCTCTCCACCGCGGCGCCGTTCCGACATGCATTGCGCCGTCTCCAATCCATGGATGTCGTAGCTGTCCGCGCCGCCATACGCGACGCAGACGCTCTCCACCAAGGGAGTGCCCACCGGCACATCCACGGACGGAAACCGGCGCGTCACCGGCAATGAGGAGCCTGCCTGGAAGGGAAACTTCAACCGGCGCGAATCCTCCACCATCTCCACGCACTCGCGCCAGTCGGTCGAAAGATGCTTGTCGTTGAACACCGGTACACTGCGCCCCTCCGCCTCGAATACCTTCACCACCTCCTTGAAGAACCGGTACCGCGGATAAAGCGTCTGTCCCTTCTCGTTCCTTGGATACTTTCCGTGCTCTCCGATGATCACCACGCCGTCCACCGCCAGCTTCGATCCCCCCATCCTCAGCGCTTCGGCAATCGATCCGTAAATCGGAACCCCATGCCGCTTCGCTGTCGCCCGCGCCAGGTCACCCTCGGGAAACTGATCGATGTACAGCGACACCAGATCCACGTCCGGCTTCCGCCATCCGCCCTCCCACGAATACCCCAGCAGGAATCGGTCGATGAAATGCTGGGCATGCGAATGCGTACGCACCTCCGTACCGAT
This sequence comes from uncultured Akkermansia sp., assembly GCA_964509045.1. Lineage (GTDB taxonomy): Bacteria > Verrucomicrobiota > Verrucomicrobiia > Limisphaerales > UBA9464 > UBA6176. Next base: position 498 of record CAZDYB010000900.1, on the reverse strand, counting down.
CAACGCAATCTTCTTCCTAACCCCGTCCGCCCCCCTCATCGGGGAAACCGCCAGGGAAACCGCTCCCGCCACCCCCGCCGCCAGGAACGTCCGCCGCGTCTGCATCATGGCTCTCATGCTGTGGACATCAGCTTGCACCGGGTCCGCACCCGAATTGAAGCACCGGGTTGATCCGGTCGCTGATCACCCAGTCCGGCGCACCAATGATTCCATCAGCGGCACAAACGCCTCGATCGGTGGAGTCACCATTTGAGGCACCTTCCCCATGTCGTCGTAACGCCGCACCCGCACGGCCCGATCAAACTGCGGATGCTCCTCGAACTCGCGCGCTTCCTCCTCGCTCATCGTCCCCCCCTGCAACGCCAGACTCTTCCGCGACGCCTCCGACAACCCGTCGAAATACCCCGACTCCTTCCAGCACAGATACCGTTTCGAAGCCGCATGCATCCGGATCGGTTCCACCACCTCGTCCGGAAACCATCGCGCCAGGCGGTTGGC
>CAZDYB010000899.1:0-1818 GCA_964509045.1 uncultured Akkermansia sp. | reverse complement strand
CGCAATCGCTGCACCAGTCCCAGTGATTCCCCACGCAACGCCTCGTCCTCCACCAACACCATCACGTCGATGGTCGATTCAAACGACGGCACCAGTCCACGCTCCCGCAACAACAACGCCAGGACCACGTCGCCCATCCCAAACCCCAACGCCGGCATCCGGACCTTCCCTCCACTCAACATCTCCACCAACCCGTCATAGCGTCCCCCACCCGCAATCGCCCGAAACTCACCCTTGCGGTCGAACGCCTCGAAAACCACCCCGGTGTAATACGCCAACCCCCGGATCACCCCGTAGTCCAGCCGCACATACCCTCCCAACCCGCGCGCCGTCAGGTTGTCCAGGATCCCCTGCAATTCCACCGTCGGCCTTCCTTCCGTCACAAACGCCCGCACCGCTTCCGGTCGGATCCCCGTCGGCTCCAATCGCCGCGCAAAGGTGTCGGCATCGTCCCGCTCCATCTTGTCCACCGCCTGGAAAAAGACGTAGGAGGCTTCCACCTTCCCCCCTTCCCGCTCAAAGAACTCCTGCCACGCCTTCCGACTGCTCAACCGGATCACAAAGTCTTCCTCACCCAATCCCAGGGACCTCAACACATCGATCATCAGGGCGATCACCTCCGCATCCGCCGCAGGATCCGTCTCCCCAAACAGATCGCAGTTGAGCTGGTAATGCTCCCTCAACCGCCCCTTCTGCGGCATCTCATACCGGAACAGTTGTGGCATCGAAAACCACTTGATCGGCTTCCGGTACGCCCGCTCCGTCGCCGCCACCATCCGCGCCACCGTCGGCGTCATCTCCGGTCGCAATGCCACCGCATCCTTCCCCTTGTCCTCGAAATTGAACAACTGCCCGACGATTTCATCCCCGGATTTCGCCGTGTACAACTCCAGCGGCTCCAGCGGTGGCCCGTCATACTCGCGGAATCCATACCGGCGCGCCGTCCGCCGCCAGCAATCCTGGATGTGCTGACGCAGGTCACAGCTCCATTCCTGTCCGGGTGGCAGCGGTTCCGGAAAGAACTCTCGGAAACCCTTCAATCGTTGCATATGAGGCCCGCATCCTATGGACCCCATCCCATGAAGGAAACAACGAGAGCAAATCCGGCCACCCCGGAAAACAAGGGGACCGGGGCGATCCACTGATCCTTCCCCGGTCCTCTCCCACCGCCGTCGGAAACCTTCCGCTCCCGACCCGGACTCAGACTTTCGGAGTCAGGTTCAACACCCGCTCCCGCATCTCCTTCCCCGGCTTGAACTTCACCACCGCCCGCGGGGGAATGGGGACATCGTTCTCCGGCGCATTCGGATTCCGCCCGATCCGGGCCTTCCGCAGCTTCACTTCAAACACTCCGAAATTGCGGAGCTCAATCGTGTCGCCCTTCGCCAACACATCCGAAATGATGTCGAGGGTCTTCTGGACGATCTTCAAGACCACCTCCTGATTTACCCGCGGTTCGCGGTTGTGGGGGTCTTCATCTTCCAACTCCTGTCCGATTCTTACGACGATATCGCGCTTCGTCATGGATGCCAATTTTTGAGGTTAGGGGGTCTTGCGAAGGTCGTGATAGGAGGGAGAGAGGCTTCTGGTCAAGCAACGACTGACCCTCGTAAGGCCTTCCACCACATCTTCAACCCACCCGCCCCCAAGCCGCTCCCTCCGCTCCCTCCTACACCCCGTCCCCTCAGCCCGAACCATGCGGTTGGGAGGGAAATGACGGCGCAGCAGATTCGTCCGCCGGCCGAGGAGTGGGCGAGGCGTCCCGCACCGCGGGATAACGAGCGAAAGACGAAGGCATTGCGGAAGACGATCGGGCCG
>CAZDYB010000898.1:0-1822 GCA_964509045.1 uncultured Akkermansia sp. | reverse complement strand
CGCTCACGGGCAGGCGCCCCATTCACATCAATACCACTCCCGAAGGAAATCAGTTCGCGTAGTACTGCTGCAGATCGCCTTCAGCAGTCGTGATGCCAGCGCCAGTGAAGGCACAGGCTCCAACGAACCGGGCTTTACGGGACGCAGCCGGACCACTGTCGTCCACCAGGAACACCACGCCATAGCGCTGGTAGGAGGTCGTGGGATTCTCATTGGCATCGGCACCAGCCCGGACGGGAGCATCTTGCAACATTTGGCTACCACCCACGATGGATGCCAATTTATTGAGACCAAAGACGTAGTAGTTTCCCGTACCAACGACGGTGTAATTGCCACGCAAAGCGTTCTGGACATTTGCATCACTTATCGTGGCAATCGGTACTCCGCCAGCAGCAATGCTGGTAGGAGCCGCCGCACTGACATTGAAGGTGGCATCATTCACCAAGGTATTATCGAGATGCCTATAAGAACTGATACCCAAGGCTCCAAGAGCGGTCGCGTCGGCTGCTGCCAGAGAGGCAACTCGAGCCAATTGATTGCTGGAGGCGATGGACAGTTTCGAAAACAGCGCAGCCCCCCCCGTGTTCAACAACGAATCATACCCCGTGCCATACGTCAGCGCAGTGGTATAATTGACCTGGACGGCGCGGGCGACGTCCTGGATGGAGGAAGCGGAGGTGGAGCGACTGGCCCGGCTGAGGAGGCCGGGGAAGAATGCGAGGACCAAGCCGACCAACGCCACCAAGATGGCGAGGACGACGACGAGTTCGATGAGGGTCAAGCCGCGTGCGGCCTGACGACGAGCTTTTTGGAGTACGTTCATATGTTTCCTGTTGTGTGTGTGCCTGACTACGCCACCCAACAGTGCAGGTTACCGAAGGAAACTGGGGGTCCTCCTGTCACCCTCTGCCGGGTTGCAGGGGGACACTTCTCCGGCCCACACCCCGGCTGCAAGAATATTTTTTGCAACTCTTCAAGTCCCGATTCCCTGATTAGAGCATCCCCCAGCACACGACAGCAGCTGTGGCGGAAATGCTTACAGGTTATTTTTCTGTGGGGAATGCTCCCAACAGGGCACTGGAGTGACACTGACATTCTCCCAAGGGAGAACGCGGTCGCCCTGACATGGACCCGACCTACAATGATTCCCGATCCCCGACAGCATCCCCCAGGCAGGGAACCTTGCCCGGGGCGAGACGAGGTGGATCGAGCCCGTTGACCTCCATCGGGCTCGCGGTTCGCAATCCCGTTGGACGCAAGGATCCGGCTAGGCTTCCGGGGGGAACACCCACAGCACCGGGCGCCCGACATTGCAGTGAACCACCCGGCCGAGGGGTGTGAGCGTGGCCCAGGAGAAGTAGAGGTTGTTTCGCGCCAGACTCCCCAGAACCCAGCCCTTCCCCGCCGTTTCCGACTCGTCCAACTGATCCAACCGCATCGCGGTCGAGGGAATCGGATAGAACACCGCCTGAATCCTTGCCTCGGGGTTTCCATCTTCGCCGGTCAACCGGGCGAACCGCCGGATCCACGCACGCGGATCGCGATCCGGTTTCTGCACCGCCCGGTCTGCGGCAAGGACGGTGGCCCTGCTCGCGGAAGGCAGGACCAGCAATCCGAAGAAGCACCAGAGGGTCATCCAACAGGCGTGGGCGACCAGCGCATTCCACTCCGGCATCCCGGGCAGGCCCAGGAATCGGGAGCCCAATTCCACTCCCGTCAGGTTCCATCCCAAGAGCAGCAACCAGGCTTTACGCGGCAATCCCTGCTCCACCTGCCAGCGGCGTCGGTCCATCTCCACTCCGAGTTCCTCCGCCGGCACGGT
>CAZDYB010000897.1:1511-1823 GCA_964509045.1 uncultured Akkermansia sp. | reverse complement strand
CACCACCCCCGCCGCACCGGACGCCATCCAGGAACGACGACTCTTCGAGGATGGCCGGTTCCCCACACTGGATGGACGTGCCCGGTTCCTCTTCGATCTCCCGCGTCCCGTCGCCGAACCCACCGATGCCGACTTTCCCTTCGTCCTGCTCACCGGACGCGGCACCAGCGCCCAGTGGCACACCAACACCCGCACCGGCAAATCATCCGTCCTCCGCCAACTCTACCCCGCTGAATGCTACGTGGAGATCCATCCCGACGACGCCCATCGTCTCGGACTCCGGATGCCTGTCCAGGTCCGCATCCAATCGCG
>CAZDYB010000897.1:0-1501 GCA_964509045.1 uncultured Akkermansia sp. | reverse complement strand
GTCGTAGGGCACGTGCGCCATCCGGTAGAGCTCGCGGATCAGGAACGCCTGATGCTCTTCCAGCGTCTTCGGCACGCCCATGTCGGGCGTTTCGTAGGTGGCCGTGCCGTAGGCGAACACCGCCCGGGTCGCGCCGACCTCGTTGCCGATGTGTTCATCACGCCCACCGTGCAACCCGGCCAGGTCTTCATCCCCATGCATTACCAGCAGGTGAACCGCCTCACCGCCTCCAGCTTCGATCCCCACTCGCGTCAACCCAGCTACAAACACTGCGCCGTCCGCCTGCTCCCGCTGTAGCCGGCGCCTCCATCCCCGGTCTTTCGGCGCGGATCACTCCGGTTTCTACACCGCAAGCCCCCGCCGGGGTCGGCGCTGCCGCACTGCTTGGAATAGTCAACAGTTCCAGGAACGCGGCCAGACCGGGATCCGATCCCACCCCGGCCTCCGGTTCCGAGCGGGCCTCAATATGAAGTTGTGTGGGTCGATGGAACGGGATCGGGCAGGTCCAACTTCAGATCGGAGGCCACCAAGTAGATCATGGCCTGGAAGTATTCGACCGTTTTGGACCCCCGCGACTTTCGCTTCACTGTCTGAATGATTCCATTGATGGCCTCAGCTGCACCATTGGTGATCCGGGTGTTCAGATAGGCCACGATCCCGTCCCGGTGGCCTCGAATGGTTTTTGCCACCTTCTTCATTTCCGGGATCTTCGATCTGCCCACCCATCCGCACCACCACTTCAGGTCGCGCTCCGCGACTGCGGCATCGGGTTCCTTCATGATTGTCCGTAGGGCATCCAAATGGTTGAAGGCCTTTCCCGTCTGCGTCTTCCCGGCGCATACCCGCCTACGGGTCTTGCGCTGTTCGTCCGTCAGCTTGTCCTCGCCTTTCAGCAGGGCCCAGCGCACCCCTTTGAGCGCCTCCGGAAATTCACGGCGCTCCCTTCGTCGAACCTGATCCAGTGCGTTGGTCACCAATTGCACCACATGGAAATAATCGAAGACCAGCAACGCATCCCCGAACTCCTCCGAGATGCCCTTGATGTAAGCCGGGCTCATGTCCGAACAGATCGTTTCGATCTGCGCAGCATCGAGTCCCTGGCGCTCCAGATGATGGCGGAACTCCCTCAGCGTCTTGCTGTCACGCCCTTCGATTGCCAGCAGCACAAGCGTCGGACGGCCCTCTTGCCGCGGTTCGCTCACGATCGTCAGATAGTTCTGTCCGCGGGCCCGGCAGACTTCATCGACGCTGATGACACGGACAGCTGACAGATCCATGGCGGCGTGCGCCTCCTTCACGTGGTGCAGAAGAACCGACCAGATCTCCTGCGGATACTCCCCGATGACCCGACCCACTTCGGCCACCGTCATGCCGCTGCGGGCCATGAGCATCGCCAGCGATTCCATGAAAAGGGTGAAGCCGCTATGCGCTCGCGCCCAGGGCATGCTCACCCTCTTTACGCCGTGGCCAGGCCCCCGTCCACCCGGGGCACAGGAGCATT
>CAZDYB010000896.1:0-1824 GCA_964509045.1 uncultured Akkermansia sp. | reverse complement strand
ACAGGCCAGCAGAGCGATTGGAAAATGCAGATCCATGGTGGGCGTTCACCCGGCGTTCATTGGCAACCAGGCAACCCGGTCCGCACCAGTTCGGTGAGCCTGTCCGCTGGCAATCGCCAAACCCGACCGAATCGAACCGCACCAGGAATGCGGCCGCCCGTGAACAGTCGCCGCACATAGACGGGATGCATTCTTAGCACCTCGGCAACCTCCTCGACTGTGACCATGGGCGCATGGCTGGTTTCATTGGCGGGCGTTGGATTCGTTGCAGCCGCATTCAATTGCATGAGAACGACGCTATTGCCGCGGGAAGGTTTGCCAAGCTATGCCTGCTGCAATGGTGAACTTTTTGTGAAAAAGTGCCCAAAAGCCCAATGAAAGCCCGAGAAACTATTTGTTCACACAAACTCACCCATGGTGCACCTCCCCGAGCATTTGCCCGATTGCAGGGGCGGATTTTCTCCGCGACTCGACATAAACCTGGGCCGTCACGGCCAACGATCGATGGCGCAATTGTTTCGATGCGGTAATGAGGTCGGCAGTGTGGCAGACGATGCTCCCGAATTCTTTCCGCAGAGTGTGGATCGGTTTGTTCATGTCGAACCCACGGGAGCGCAACCAACGGACCGCGGCCTCGGTTGCACCTGGGCCGATAACCAACGCCTCATCCCCACCACGAACCCCCAGCGCCTTGAGCAACCCCACATCCACATCTACTCCCCCTTCGCTCTCCTGAGTCTTCGGTTGCCATGTCCCTGACGCCTCGACCCACACCCTGCCCTCAGCCTCGTCTACCGATCCCCACCGGAGGTTTTCAATCTCAGCTCGCCGCAACCCTGCCCCCAAAGCCAGCAGGATGACGGCATACACGTCCGGTTCTGACTGGGCTAAATCCGACTGCGCGTCACGCAACAGCGCCCCGGCGTCGATCTTGGATCGGTACTGCGTCACCTGGGCGCCTGACACCGTCACCCCAGAGAATGGGCGAGGGTCTGGAATCGTCATCTTGGCGAGCTTCACCGCAGCCCCAATGCCGGCCTTGGCGTTCCGGAGGTAGGACTTCACCGACACCCGCGCCCGCAACTCCGCCTTGGCGTCGCCAGAGGCCTTCCCAGCTTCGATGAAGCGGTCCCGGATCTCCTCCACCCGCGCAATCGTCAGGTCGGCGAGGGATACACCGTTGATCCGTTCGCGCCACCCTTCGGAATTCCGGGCGAACTCCTTCCGACCCGGCTTCATCTCCAGATGACGGGCAGCCCACCAGCGGAGGCAGTTTACGTAGTTGGCCCGGGTCCGGTCCCGGAGGTCTGCCCGATCCAGAGCGGCGAGAACATCCCCAACCGTCCCACCTTTTCGGTTGGCGTGGCGGTCTGGATCCAGGGAGGCGAGCGCGGAGTCCCACCCTTCCCCGATAACCTGGGCGAACAGCGTGGCTGCCTTGGTTGCGGCCTGCCTCTTGTCGGCGGTCTGAAGACTCACAGCATGGCGCCGGCCGGCATGACTGAGGCGTGCCCACCACATTGCCACCTGCCCCATGGATCCGTCCGGGTTGGTGTACTTGGGTCGGTAGACCCGTGTGAGCCAGTGGGTGGACGACAACTTTCCGCCCCCTCCCGATGCCCCCTTTGCCACTTCTTTGCCACTTTTCGCGTATCGAACAGGATCGGGAGACTTCATACGGTTGCGTGAAGAATCCCTTTTCAACCCCTGTTTGCAATGGTTTCATGATCTCCGGTGAATTTGAACGCAACCGCACGAAACCAGCCTTTATCTGACTACGGATCAGAAGGTTCCTGGTTCAACTCCAGGCGGATGCACCACTTC
>CAZDYB010000895.1:0-1824 GCA_964509045.1 uncultured Akkermansia sp. | reverse complement strand
CGTCAGCTGGTACGACAACGAATGGGGCTATTCCAACCGCGTCGGTGACCTCCTCCGCCTCATCCTCGCCAAGGGGCTCTGATCCTTTCCTCCCGAACGGCGGCGGCCCCGGTCCATCCCGGTGCCGCCGCCTTTTTCATTTTCAACCCCTCCTCGCCCCAGCACCCATGCCCCCCTGGAATGCCATCGCCGCCATGGCCGACAACAGAGTCATCGGCATGCAGAACCGCATTCCCTGGCATCTCCCCGCCGATTTCAAATGGTTCAAACGCTCCACCCTCGGTGGAATCCTCGTCATGGGCCGACGCACCTTCGAATCCATCGGTCACCCTTTGCCCGGTCGCGATACCATCATCCTTTCCCGTTCCGGCTTCACCGCTCCCGGTTCCCGGACCGTCCCCGACCCCACCGCTCTCCGGACCCTGCTCCAGGAGGATCCACGGCCGGTCTGGATCTGTGGCGGAGCCGAGATCTACCGACTGCTTCTCCCCTGCTGCGCACACCTCTACCTGACCCGCGTCCATGGCCGACCCGACGGCGATGCCTGGTTTCCACCCTTTGAATCCGACTTCACCGACCAGGGCGTCGTCCTCGCTGAACCCGGCTTCCAGGTCCACCATTTCACCCGGACCCATCCGGTCCCAGACCCGTGCCCGGCATGAAAACGTTGTTTCACCTCCTGCTCCTGACCCTCGCCCTCGCCCTCCGCGCCGGGAACATTCCTCCCACCCGGCTCATCTGGTGGCCCGATCTCACCGCTTTCACCCACGAACCCGGCGACCTTCATCACCATCGCCTCTCGCCTCGCATCACCCCCGGCTTCGAATGGAAGGAAGCCGTCCTGTCGTGGAACGTTCCACCCGACCAACCCCTCTCCGTCGAAGCCCGCGTCATCCGCGGCAACCGCACCGGTCCCTGGCTGGGCATGGGCCATTGGTCCGCCGACACCAACCGCGCCCCCCGCACCAGCCTGCACGGTCAGAAAGACGCCGATGCCCGGGTCGATACCGACACGTTGATCGTCGCTGAACCCGCCGATGCCCTGGAAATCCGCATCCGCCTGCCCGCCGATGCCGCCGGCGTCAATCCCATCCGGGCCGGCGTCTGTTTCCTCGGCGCACACCCCACCGAAACGCCTCCTGCTCCGCATCCGCCCGCCTGGGGCCGATTCCTGGATGTCCCCGTGCGATCCCAGGCCGACTACCCGGAGGGAATCCATTCCTGGTGCAGTCCGACCAGCCTCAGCATGATCCTGGCGATGTGGGGTGGACGTCTGGATCGACCGGACCTGATCCAGGATGTGCGCCAGGTGGCCCGTGGGGTTCATGACCCGGGTTGGCCTGGCACGGGCAACTGGTCCTTCAATGCAGCCTACGCCGGTCAACATCCCGGCCTCGTGTCCTGCGTCACCCGCCTCGGCGGAATCGGCGATCTCGAACGTTGGATCGATTCCGGCATGCCGGTGGCCACATCGGTATCCTATGCCCAACTCAAGGGTTCCCCGACACCGCGACCCGGCGATGGACATCTGGTGGTGGTCACCGGCTTCACCACCAACGGTGCCGTCCGGGTCCATGATCCCGGAGTTCGCAAGGAACGCGTCATCCGGGTGGTGCCCCGGGAAGACTTCAACCGGGCCTGGAACCACTCCGACCGCACCGCCTACCTCGTCTGGCCGGACGGCCATCCGCTTCCTTCCGGGGGACAGGGACGTTGGCCGGAGCGGTGAGGGAAGGGATGGTTCAGGGGCCAATCAATCCGGCATGGCACCGTAACGCTCCTCCAGCCAGCGCGCCTGGAGGGAGACCAGGCGGCGCGGATCAA
>CAZDYB010000894.1:0-1835 GCA_964509045.1 uncultured Akkermansia sp. | reverse complement strand
TGCGTCGGCCCCAAGCTCGGCGTGAAGGCCAGTGGCGGGATTCGGGACACCGCCTCCGCCCTCGCCCTCATCGAGGCCGGCGCCACCCGCATCGGCACCAGCGCTGGCATCGCCATCCTTCAGGGAGCCGACGACGGGATCGGCGCGTACTGATGTCCAGCCCGGTGGAGCCTTCGAGGTCTGCAATCGACCCCGCACCTTCCACCCTGTTCCCAACCCCGGGGAAAAGACGTCCCGAGACCCGAAGGCCGGCTGTAAACCCAACCTGCTACTCGCCACCCGCCACCCGTCGGATGACTTCACGCACGCCGGCCCGGGGACGATAACCGGTCAACCGCTCCAGCTTCCTCAGATCAGGACGGCGACGCGGCATGTCCTGGAACCCGGGACGATATGCGGCCTCATACGGGATCCGTTCGATCATGGACCTGGAGCCCACGACATCGATCACCGCTTCGGCAAGGTCGAGGATGGTGACCTCCTCGTCATGCCCCACGTTGGTGACCTCTCCGATCGCAGCCGGACAAGCCCACAACCGGAGGAGTGCCTCGACACAATCCTGCACATGACACAGGCAACGCGTCTGACGTCCATCACCGTGGACGCGGAGTGGTTCACCGGCACGGGCCGCCTCGATGAAGCGGGGCAGGACCATCCCGTGCCGTCCGGATTGCCGGGCGCCGACGATGTTGAACAGCCGGACAATGATGACAGGGACGCCCTGCTCACGATGGGCGGCGAGGGCCATGAATTCGTCCAGCAACTTGCTGCACGCATAGCTCCAGCGGGACAACGTGGGCGGGCCGATCAACAGATCGTCCTCCTCCGAAAACCAGGGTTTGTCGCTCTTGCCATAGACCTCCGAAGTGGAGGTGAACAGGACCGGGGTCCGCTCCCGGGCGGCGGCTTCAAGAACCGCTTCAGTCTCCCGGAGGTTGGTCTCGATGGTGCGACGCGGAGCATTGACCACCAGTTCCACACCCACCACCGCAGCGAGATGGAACACCGCCTTGGCACGGGCCACCCTGTCCCCCAGCGACCCCAGCGAGGAAACCCTGGAATCGATACACTCCAGGGCGGGATGCCCCTCGACAGCGTGAAGATGGGTCCATGTGCCGGTCGAGGCGTCGTCGATCACCACCACCTTCTCCCCGGCAGCAATCAATCGTTCGACCAGGTGCGATCCGATGAAGCCGGCTCCACCGGTCACCATGACAGGACGCGTATCCATCCCCGCAAACTGCCGCAGTTCCATCCCGCGATGCGAGAGTTGAGATTGAAGACGGACTACAGGAGCAGCGCGTATGCAGGATGTTCGTTTGGGGCCTGAATAACCGCGTTGGATTCGGTCTTGGAGAAGGATCCGACGAAAACGTTTTCGGTTCGGCACATGAACCGGATGGGCAGATTCGGTTTCCAGCCGGTGGAGGCAGGCGGAAATGTCACCACAGGGGACACAGAGAGCACCGAGGGGGATTGCAGCAGGCATTGGCTGGCATTCCTCCGGGATGCGGATGGGTTGGGGACGTTGGTCCGGTGGCACCGTCATTTCCATCCTCGACCCCGTATTGGCTACCAACGCCAACGGCGTTTCGGCAATGAACCCAGGGTAGCCTCGCAAGCTCGGCAACCTTGGGCTGTGGCCGGAATCCCGTTGGGATTCATCAGGGGACAGGCTCCCTGCTCGCACTCTGCGGCCTTCGGTGTCCCCCAGCGTTCGACTCCTGTTCGGGGCCGGTTTTCCTCGTGAGGCCAAATCTTGATGGTTACGGCTGGGCGGGTTCGGATGGCTCGGGCTTGGCGCCCTGTCCGCCGCGGATGATGGACACCACGCT
>CAZDYB010000893.1:0-1836 GCA_964509045.1 uncultured Akkermansia sp. | reverse complement strand
CAGTATTGGCTGATCAACCAACTCGGACTCGGAAGCCAGGCGAGCGCGCTTTTCAACCGTCTCTATTGGATCCTGCGTGCCCTGCTGTCAGAAGGCAGCATGCTGCTGTTTCTATTCGTTTTCATTCGTAGCGAGGGGTCCCGGAAACGCTGACCCGCTGGCAGGGCTCTCCTCCTCACCCCACCAGTCCCCCGGCACATTCCAGTTCACCAACTCCCTCGCCGAACCCACCGGCCACGCCGTCATCCAACCCCTTTCCAATCCCTCCCCAAGCCATCGTGCCGGGGACCTCCCTTTCCCTTCCTCCAACCATTCCTTCAGGGCCCGGCGCCCCAACCTGACCGGGATCACCGCGCACAACGGTTCCATCCCTCGATCCGTCATCGGAACCACTCCCGTTTCCCTTCCGGCATCCCGTCGACGCTGCCCCAGCAATCCTCCCAGGAAACCGGAGGTCATCCCCGGCAGATCCACCGCCATCACCAGCAACCACTCCGTCCCCACCCGATCCAGCACCGCGCCGATACCGGTCATCGGGCCCCCATCCGATTCGGGATCCGGCACCCATCCCACCCCGGTCAGGCCCGGCCATCCCTCGGCTGGGTGTCCATCGGGTCCCACCGAGATCCACACCGGCCCCACGCCCGCCCCCCGCATCCGGTCCACCTGCCATTCGAGCAATCGACGTCCTCCGACCTCCAACGACGCCTTGTCCCGACCCATGCGCGTGGAGCGTCCCCCGGCGAGGATCAACCCGGAGACCCCTCCCAACTCATCGCTTGCCCCCATTGCCGAACTGGGGTTCATTCTCACCAGTAAAAGCCGTTCAACATATCGTTATGAAGAAAACCATCCAGATCGTCTCCGTCGCCCTCGCCTTGGGCTTCTCCCTGTCCGCTTTCGCCGCCAAGGAAGTCACCCTGACCGGTGAAGGCAAGTGCGCCAAGTGCGCCCTCAAGAAGGCCGACAAGTGCCAGAACGTCGTCGAGGTCAAAGAAGGCGACAAAACCACCACCTATTACCTCAAGGGCGCCGCCTCCGACAAGTTCCACAAGGAAATCTGCGGCGAGACCAAGAAGGTCGAAGTGACCGGTGAAGTCTCCGAGAAGGACGACAAGAAGTGGATCACCGTCTCCGCCATCAAGGCGAAGTAAGACGGCCCGGCCAACGCCACGCCCTCTTCCCACAGGCTCCGTTCCCCTACCGGGTACGGAGCCTTTTTTTGTCCAAGAATGCCGGATCGAAGGGCGTGCAGGAGTTCAGAGCCCGTCTGAAAAGTCCAAGAGGTGCTCCCCGGGAGTTTTCAGACGGGCTCCCAGCGATCCAACCTCCACCCCAGATGTTGATGCATCACGTGGAATGGCCCTCCTCCCCGCCCCAACGGGGCGATGCCTATCAGCCCAGGGCTGTTTCCAACGAGCGATTCCAGGTCGCCTCCCTTCGATCAGTCCCAGACATAACGCTCGTCGTAGCCGACACAGTACCGCTGCAGAAACTCTCGGTACTCGTCCTGGAAGGTGCGCGTCCGATGGTGCTCCTCCTGATTGTCGATGTACCGGAGCAGTGCTTCTTTCTGGCTCATGCCCACGGAAAAGGCGCCATAGCCTTGTTGCCAGGCGAAGTCATGGAACGAGGGTCCCTGCGACTTCACCCATTTGCTGGAAGCGGTTTTGATCTCTTTCACCAGGTCCGCAACTGACAAGGTGCGGGAGAGTCGCATCGCCAGGTGAACATGGTGCCCCAAACCCCCCCCCCCAAAAAAAAACCACAAACAAATTGGGCCCCCCCCCCCCCAGAAAGCGGGGGGCCTTTAAAAAAAACCCCGATTAAAAAACA
>CAZDYB010000892.1:0-1839 GCA_964509045.1 uncultured Akkermansia sp. | reverse complement strand
TGAGGGCGATTTCGGAAGCCTTCATGGACTGGCCGTTGTAGGATGCGGGCGAGGCCCGGACATCGCCAGTTACCCGTTTTGTCCGGGCGAAATCGACGGCCCATTGCATCAGGTAACTGTTGCCGAACTGCACATAACAGTTGGTGGTCCGCACCCCGCGCGCCGTGTCGGAAAAGATGTCCCCCTTGTCCGAGGGACAACGGAAGATCTCCGGGCTGCCCTGATACCGGAACAGCGGGCGGTTGGTCATGGCGACGAAGACGTCGTATCGGCCGTCCTTGCCTCCCGACGACGCCCAGTCCTGGCAAAGCGGGAGGAAGTCGCGGTTGTCATCGGCGTACATGTGGAAAGCCAGGCCGATCTGTTTCTGGTTGGAGATGCAACGGATGCCCAGGGCCTTGGATTTGGCCCGGCCCAGGGCTGGCATGAGCATCCCGGCCAGGATGGCGATGATGGCGATGACCACCAGCAGTTCGATGAGGGTGAAGGCGGAGCGGCGTAGGGAAGGTGTGGTCATGGCATGAACCCGGCGCGGGCACGATGAAGGGCATCGTGGGTATCCAGCACCTCATGGCAAGCCTGCTGCCGGGTTCCACGGGGAAGGAACGGAGACGATCCTGTTGATGCAACAAAGGAGGGCATTGGGGTGCGGAATGAATTCCGCGCTCCTGAGGGAGAGGACATTGGGGTGCGGAATGAATTCCGCGCTCCTGAGGGAGAGGGATTGGGGTGCGGAATGGATTCGGGGCTCCTGGGGAGGGGATTGAGGTGCGGAATGAATTCCGCGCTCCCGGGGAGGGGGCGCTTCGGATCAGGTCAAGTCACGGACACGTAACCTCCCTGCCATCCGAAGGACCCGTCATCGGGAAAGCCTGAGGTTCATGGCCAAGGTCCTCGTGGTCGAAGACGATCCGGACATTCAGGAAATGGTGGCGCGAAATCTCCAGTCCGGAGGGTTCGACGTCGTTCGAGCCGGCACCGGTCGCGATGCCTTCGAGTTGGCAAAGACCGAGGGCCCGGATCTCATCCTTCTGGACCTGATGTTGCCGGACCAGGACGGGTTTGAGGTCTGCAAGAAGCTGCGACGGGATCCGCTGACCGAGCACATACCCATCCTGATGCTGTCCGCGAAGACGTCGGAAGTGGATCGGGTGTTGGGGTTGGAACTGGGTGCCGACGATTACATCACGAAACCTTTCAGTCCCCGGGAACTGCTGCTGCGGATCCGGCGCAGTCTGGAGCGGCATCATCCGCCACAGGTCAACGGGGAGATCCTGGTGTTCGGAGAGTTGTCGATTGATGTCCCTGGGCACCGGGTCCTGGTGCGGGGCAGGACTGTGGACATCACGGCGACGGAATTCAGGTTGTTGACGGTTCTGGCGCGGAGACGCGGGCGGGTGCAGACCCGGGAACACCTGCTTCAGGAAGTCTGGAGCCAGGGTGAACGGGATGAGATCGATGCCCGCACGGTGGACACCCATGTGCGTCGATTGCGGGAAAAGCTGGGGACTGCGTCGTCAGCGGTCGAGACGGTGCGGGGAGTGGGATACCGGTTTTCGCCGGGCTGAACGGTGACCGGAGAGCGTGGTGGGAGGGAGGAATGGTGCCAGCGGTTCAGAACCGCCGTCCCCACCTCAGCCGTATCCCTGCAGTCGGATCGGTCGTCCCGGCTGGATCTTCTTCCGCGAAGCCTTCGTCGTTCGCTCGTCATCCTGCGCTGCGGGACGCCCCGCCGATTCCTCGGTCTGCAAAAGAATCTGCTGCGCCGTCACTTCCCTCCCAACTGCAGGGTTCCGGCTCAGACCAGCACCCGCTTGAGCAGGCGTTCAGCCAGTTCTC
>CAZDYB010000891.1:0-1840 GCA_964509045.1 uncultured Akkermansia sp. | reverse complement strand
CACCCAACTGACCGCAAAACTCCGCGAACTGGCGAAATGACCACCGCCGCAACCGCGCCCACACCACCCCCGGCACCGGCGCCCCATGCAAGGGTCTGCCTGCGCGTGCGGTGATGCCCGGAGCCGATCGACACCCAGGATCAACCCATTTGTCGAATCTTCAGAGGCGACCCCATTGTCCTCTCCAGCTGATCCCGGCAATTCGGTGGTTTGGCAGGCGTTTCTGCGTTCCTCAGCAGAACCGACAGTTGACATTTCAGTCGATCCGCAGGCTTCCGGTTCAATCGCCTTGAGCCCTCCGGGTTCGACCAGATTCTTCCACCCCGAACGGGATCCTGAAGGCGCGACGACTGGCCGGACGGTGAAGAGCGCTTCATGCATCCGCGCTGACGCGGTGATGGAACCCCGCTCCCGACCTTGACGTTCCCGCCCGCACTGGGGTCTGCTCCCCGCTTTATCAGGAACCAATTCTGAACATGACTACGATCGCAGCGATTCAGGCCCGTGAGATTCTCGATTCCCGCGGCAACCCCACCGTCGAGGTGGATGTCCATCTCACCGGTGGCGCCATGGGACGCGCCGCAGTGCCCTCCGGCGCCAGCACCGGCGAACACGAGGCCATCGAACTCCGGGACGGCGACAAGAAGCGTTTCCTCGGCAAGGGCGTCACCAAGGCCGTCAAGAATGTCAGCGACCGCATCGCCCCCGAACTCCTCGGCGTGGACGCCACCGAACAGGTGACCGTGGACCACATCATGCTCGATCTCGATGGCACCGAGACGAAGTCCAAGCTGGGAGCCAATGCCATCCTCGCCGTCTCGCTCGCCACCGCCAAGGCCGCCTCCGCCGCCCTCGGCCAACCCCTCTTCAAGTACCTCGGCGGACCCAACGCCAAGGTACTCCCCGTCCCCATGGCCAATGTCATCAATGGTGGCGCCCATTCCGACGCCCCCATCGACTTCCAGGAATTCATGGTCATGCCCCATGGCTTCCCCACCTTCAGCGCCGGTCTCCAGGCCATCACCGAGATCTTCCACGCCCTCAAGGCCGTCCTGAAGAAGAAGGGCCTGTCCACCGCCGTCGGTGACGAAGGCGGGTTCGCTCCGAAGCTCGACAGCGCTGAGGCCGCCCTCGACGCCATCGCCCAGGCCACCAAGGACGCCGGCTACAAGATGGGCAAGCAGATCTTCCTCGCCCTCGATGTCGCCGCCTCCGAGTTCTACAACGGCGACGGCTCGTACACCTTCAAGAAGAGCTCCGGCAAGAAGCTCACCGGCGACGAACTCGTCGAGTTCTACGTCAAGCTCTGCCGCGATTATCCCATCGTCTCCATCGAGGACGGCTGCGCTGAATCCGATTGGAAGAACTGGAAGACCCTCACCGAGAAGCTCGGTTCCAAGGTCCAGTTGGTCGGTGACGATCTCTTCGTCACCAACGTGAAGTTCCTCCGCAAGGGCATCGACACCGGCACCGCCAACTCGATCCTCGTCAAGGTCAACCAGATCGGCTCCCTCACCGAGACCCTCGACACCGTCCAGCTCGCCCAGTTCAACAGCTACAGCTCCGTCCTCTCCCATCGCTCCGGCGAAACCGAGGACTCCACCATCGCCGACATCGCCGTCGCCACCAATTGCGGCCAGATCAAGACCGGTTCCCTCAGCCGCACCGACCGCACCGCCAAATACAATCAACTGCTCCGCATCGAACAGTTGCTCGGCAAACACGCCGTCTACGCCGGCAACAGCGTCCTGCCCAAGGGCCGCTGATCCCACTGCCGCATCCCGGCATTCCCTTCCCATCCCCGACCCGCGGCGCCCAGCCCGCAGGTCGGGGATTTTTC
>CAZDYB010000890.1:0-1843 GCA_964509045.1 uncultured Akkermansia sp. | reverse complement strand
CTGACCGTGGTAGTGACCCTGCCCAGTTTGTTTGTAGAGGGGCTCAGGGCGAAATCTGTCCTGAATGCTCAAGCCGTCAGCCACGAGATTGGCCACCAGTTCCTGCTCTGACTTTGAAAGTTTGGGACTGGCGTTTGTGGGCTGGGATGACAGTTCCTCATCCGGTTCCGTGCTGGGGGAATGACCATCCCTCGTCTGTTCCACCAGGGTCCGCATCGGCAGGCAATAGACCAGGCGACGTGGCCACGGGCCTGTTCCGCTGGGGTTCGTGTTGGACCGACGATTCCACAACCACGCCAGCACCACTGCGGCGGTCTTGCCCAGGCCGGTCGGGATGGAGATCAGTTGCGACTGACAGCCGGTACGGTTGGTCAAGGTCGCCGGCTGGTCCGGATGTGCATCGGGACCACACGCGAGCCGGCATTGATACCCATAGGGGGTGTTCCCGGTGGCCTGTTTGAAGAACTCGTCGTAGGTCATGGCGTGGGGCGGGGGGATGGAAGAGCGACTGGGGGTCAGAAAGGGGAGGAGAGGTTTGTCCGGGTTCGACGCCTGGAGTCGGTACCGCAAAGGGACGACGCGGAAATTTCAAGCGGGTGAATGCGGTAATATTGAGTCTTGGTTGGAGGTGGATTGCGTATCTCCTCCCGAATACACCGCCGATTGTTGGGGGACCACTCCTTTGTGGCTCGCCATGGAATCGGGAAGCATTTCAGTCCGTGCGATCCGTTACCGAAGATCTCATGACAGGCCTGTTGAGGTATTGGGTGGCGAGCAAGCACCTGGAACGACCTGTTCCATTCCACGCCCGAAAGGCGTGGCCCCGCTATCTGTCTCGTCCGGTCATTGGGTGGGTTCGTGGAGACTTCGAACAGCCTGCGGCCAGCATCTATCCTGCGAAAGCCAGGGCGACGCGTGATTCCCCGGCACGGATTCCGTGGGGCAGCAGCACCTCCCAGGTTCGCAGGGAACCGTCCACCTGCATTTCGATGGTTGCGCGGGCGGACGGATGGTCTTCGGGCGAATCGATGAAGAGAAAGTCCGGCCCCATCTGGGCGATGCGAAAGCTCGTTCCGTTCAGGAGGAGCCGCATCCGCACCCATGCGGAGTGTCCGCCGTAGGAGCTGGAGATGATCATGGCAGGAGAACCTGAAGCAGCCGCGCGACTGTAAGCCAGCAGGAGTCGGCTTTGTGTCGAATTGCCGACACTCGGTGGAGGCATTCACGGTCGGGTTTTCTTCGCGCGAAGTGATGCGACACCGGGCGGTACGGCCATCAAGGTGTTTTACTTGGAGGAGTTCTTCGTGAGGGAACTCGACGTCTACGAAAGACTTCGGGACGAAGGTGTCAGCGAGATCCGGGGATTGGCGGTACCGCAGTTGATTCGGTGGGATGTGGAGCTGTTGGTGAATCCCGGCAACGTGGCCTTGGCGGATTGAGGCTTTCATTCGGTTTTGGTGGATTGCTCCGGATCGAGGTCATCCGTGGAACGGGTGGATCCCCTGACGTCGGAGCGGGACGACTGCCGCCCCATTCGGGACATCCGGCGCTGGGTGGTTTGTGGAGGAACCCGCCAGCAGGTGGGAGCAGGATCCAGCAAACCATGAGGAGGGTGGGGAGTGCGGGCAAAGTGAGCCATGGCGGTGTGGGTCAGGCGGAATGGACCTTGAATCTGTGCTGACCTTACCACGGGGGGTGGGACATTGGCGGGGCCACCCCCCGAGATTCTTGAAAATGTTTTGGGGTGACAACCCGGGTTGGGGAGAGTGGGGCATCCACTTTGGGATGCATCGGCGCTGCACCCCTCGGAGTCTTCAGACGGGCTTTCGGGTTCCGGATCGGG
>CAZDYB010000889.1:0-1847 GCA_964509045.1 uncultured Akkermansia sp. | reverse complement strand
CCAATCCCTGAGCCACGCGCCACCAGCCCCACGAAAATTCGGCTGCACCGGCTCCTTCCGGCATTCGGGGCCGCAGGACTGCTGGTGTTCACACTTGGTTGGGCCATCCACGTCATGAACTCCAGGCCGGCTCTCCCCGCCGAAATCGACCCCGGACTGCCCAATCGAACCAAGGGATCGCGACCCAACGGTTTCGACCTGTCGAACGCGACAATTCCGGTGGATGAGATTCTTTCCGGTGGGCCGCCCCGGGATGGGATTCCCTCGATCGACCGGCCGGTGTTCATCAGTCCTCGCACTGCGGAGTTCATGCGTCCGGATGATCTCGTCGTCAGTGTTACGGTTGGCAACCGGACGCGTGCGTATCCGCTGCGGATTCTCGTATGGCACGAGATCGTGAACGACGAGCTTGGCGGCCAGCCAATCGCAGTCACGTATTGCCCATTGTGCGGGACATCGATGGTGTTCGGTCGGCAGGTCGGCGACCGCACCCTTTCCTTCGGGGTGTCCGGCCTCCTCCACAACAGCGACGTGCTGATGTATGATCGTCAGTCGGAGTCGCTCTGGTCCCAGTTGGCCATGAAGGCCGTCGCCGGGCCGCTCGCGGGGACGAGGCTTGAATGGCTCGTGAGTGAACATCTCACCTGGGCGGCGTGGAAGGAGAAGCATCCGCTGGGTGAGGTGCTGTCTCCGCCAAAGGGGAGCGGACGGGATTATTCCGGATCCGCCTACGCGGGCTACGAACAGAGCCCAGGCACGATGTTCCCGGTTCCCACATATCGTTCGGACCTGCCCTCCAAGGATTGGGTCGTCGGGGTGGTCGTGGAAGGCGAGGCACGTGCCTATCCGCTGAGCTCCTTGCCAGACGGCCAACCGGTCCGCGACCGGGTCAATTCCACCGAACTGGAGATCACCTTCCACCGTGCCGCCCAATGGGTGGAGATCCGACGAACGGAGGTCGACGAAGTCCTGCCATCGGTCAGGGCCTACTGGTTCGCGTGGCAGGCTTTCTATCCCAAGACCCAATTGTGGCGGCCCGAATGAATCTGCAATTCGTCATTCGGATGATCCCCCTTGTCGTGGTTCTGCCGATGGCGACGCCGACGGCGTACGGATTGGAGGCGGGAGTCGAGAACCTGCGCATCACCGAAGTGGAGCCTTTGACGAGAAGGGTTGAAGTCACGCACATCGGGAACACGCCATTCTCCACCACGTCCCGCCTTCCGATCTGCCACCGCTTCAACTATGCGAGCGCGATTCCACCGGCCACCACTCCCAGCCCGGGTGAATCCAAGGTGTTCGACGCTGCGTATCGGCTGGAGTTCCGTCCCGGCCTTTCTCCCGACTCGGCGCGGACGGAGTCCAACCAGACGGTCTCCAACATCACCCCACAACATTTCCTCATCACGATTCCCGATTCCATTTCCGCCAATGAATTCTTCCGAATCAACGGGCCCTGACAGCTGCGGGTCGAGCACCACCCAAAGCGAGGCGAAGCGTCCCCGGGTCGCGCTCCTGGCTGTCGGAGGTGCGCTCATTGCCGGGGTCTGGCTCTTCCGGGCGCCGTTGCAGGAGACGATTCGCACCAGGGCCACACTGGCCAATGATGTTCCACACCCGGATGCGGTCTCCGAGATGATCGAGAAGGCAGCCGAACCCCGCGCAGCCCTGTTGGGGGCGTGGAACTCCGGCAAGATCGTCCATCGGGAAGTCGCGATGGCCTCGGTGGGGAGGTTGTTTCCTGGCCAGATCGCGCTGCCGCCCGAGATTGAAGCGATGGTCCTATCCGGCGCAGTGGATCCGGACTCCAAAGTCCGGGAGTCCGCGTTGCCCCTCCTGCGCGCCCG
>CAZDYB010000888.1:0-1848 GCA_964509045.1 uncultured Akkermansia sp. | reverse complement strand
ACACAATTTGTTCCTGATCTTTAACGGCGTCGGTCAAGTTCGCTGGACCAAGTCTAGCTTCTTCACGCCCGGGGTCTGGCAGCATGTGGCGATGGTCTTCGATGGCAGCTTGCCGGACGCGAGCCGTTGGCGGGTTTACAAGGACGGAGCACTGGTCACGCCGACTTCCGCGGGCGGCATGTCCGCCACCATTCCGGCCCTGACCGGCCAGATGCTGCTCGGCCAGTATTCGGGCGGCGGCTTCAACTTCCCCGGGGCGATGGATGAAGTCCGCATCTGGAACTCGGCCCGCACCCAGGCGGAAATCCAGGCCTTCAAGGACACCGAGATCGCCAGCATGCCGAGCTGCCTCATCGCCTACTACAAGTTCAACCAGGGCCTGGCCAATGGCGCGAACGCTGGGATCACCACCCTGACCGACATCGCCAACGCGACCACGGAGAACGGCACGCTCAACAACTTCGCCCTCACGGGTGCCACCAGCAATTGGACCGACGGTTCCGGCATCGCGGAAACCGCCTCCGCCTCCGCCCCCGGCGTGCCGGACATCAACCTGAAGGGCGGCTCGCCGCTCGTGACCATCCTCGACGGCACAACCGCGACCGGGACGGCCAGCGGCACTGATTTTGGTTCGTCCCTGGTCGGCACCGGCGTGCCCCAGACCTTCACGCTGGAAAACACCGGCACCTCGGACCTGACGGTCTCCGCCCTCTCCTTCAGCGGTGCGAATGCCGGCGATTACACGGTCTCGGGAATCACCTTCCCGGCAACGGTGGCGGCGAACGGCAGCACCACGTTCACGGTGACTTTCACGCCCTCGGCCGGAGGCGCCCGCACCGCGACGGTCAACGTCGTCAACGACGACTGCGACGAGAGCAACTACGACTTCGCGCTGACCGGAACCGGGACGGTCAACAACCCGCCCACCGTGGAGCGGGACGCCGCGACCGTGACCGTCCCGGAAGGCACGACCGCCTTCAACTCCGGCACCTTTGCCGATGCGAATGGCGACACGGTGACCATCACGGCTTCCGCCGGCACCATAACCCAGTCCGGCGCCGGCACCTGGACCCACCAGCAGACCCTCACCCAGGGGAACACGCCCATCGAGCTGACCTTGGACAGCCAGGAGAACCTGTATGTCGTCAATGAGGGCCAGAACAAGCTCTACAAATACGACAGCAGCGGCAGCCCCGTGACGAGCTGGACGGTCACCGGCAATCCGACGGGCGTGGCCGTGGATTCGGCCAATGGCTGGCTGTATGTCGCCCTGAAAGGTGGCCACCGCATCGACAAGTTCACGCTGTCCGGGACCCTCCTGTCCACGTGGGGTTCCCTCGGGAGCGGCAACGGCCAGTTCAGCGGGCCGCATTGCGTCGCCGTGGATGCCGCGGGTGACGTTTACGTCGCCGACTCGGGCAACAACCGTATCCAGGTCTTCAGTCCCGCCGGGGCGTTTCTCCGCAAATGGGGCTCCGGCGGCAGCGGCGACGGCCAGTTCAACTTCCCGCAGGGCCTGCGCATCAGCCCCGGCGGGACGCTCTATGTCGCGGACCGCGGCAACAACCGGGTCCAGTATTTCGACACCGCCGGGACCTACCTCGGCCAGTGGGGCTCAGCCGGCAGCGGCAACGGCCAATTCAGCAGCCCGGCAGGCATCGGCATTGATCCCGGCGGCAACGTCGTGGTCGGCGACATCTTCAACAATCGCATCCAGAAGTTTACGGCCACCGGCACCTATGTGGACAAGCTTGGGCCCAGCACCACGGTCGGCAACCTGGCGCTGCCGCACGGCACGGCCTTCCCGCCGTCGGGCCGCAGCGTTTACATCGCCGACTTCAACAATGG
>CAZDYB010000887.1:0-1848 GCA_964509045.1 uncultured Akkermansia sp. | reverse complement strand
CCCCAACATGATTGGGGACAGGCTCAATCGTGTGGGGACAGGCTCCCGGAAGTCCTGTCGCACGCAGTCGGGAAGTCGCGAGGATGCGGGTGGGAACTTGAGGGACAGGCTCCGTGAACTTCTAGAACCGCGTGGGGATGCCCTCTTCCAGGAGTCGGATCCGGTCGGCCACACCCTGTTCGCGGGCCAGGTTGTCCAGCCAGCGGGCTGGCTCGTCCATTGCTTCAAAGCTCAGTTTGAACGTCCCGAAATGCATGGGGACAAACCAGCGTGAACCGAGGTCGCCAAAAGCCCGCAGGGCTTCATCCGGCCCCATGTGGACCCGGCGAAAGGAATCGGGGAAATAGGCGCCGATCGGCAACAAGGCGATTTCCGGATCGTAGCGCCGGCCGATTTCGATGAAGCCATCGAAGTAGGCGGAATCGCCGGCGTGATAGAGACGGCGTCCACGATGTTCGAGGATGAAACCGCCGTAGCCGCGATGTTCGTCGCGGAGGGTTCGGGCGCCCCAGTGTCGGGCGGGCACGAGGGTTACCTTCCAATCGCCGGAGGTGAAGGATTCCCACCAGCGAAGTTCAACGATGCGGCCGAAGCCGAGGCGTCGGGCGAGAGTGCCACAACCCCAGGGCATGATGCCGATCTTGGGTGAGGGGATGCGTCGCAGGGTGGGTTTGTGGAAGTGATCGAAGTGGGCGTGGGTGAGCAGGACGAGATCGATGGGAGGAAGGTCTTCGAGGAGGATTCCGGGTCGGCGCAGGCGTTTGAGGAGGAAGAGCCAGTTGGCGAAGTTGGGATCGATGAGGACGTTGAGTCCGGCAAACTGGATGAGGAATGAGGCGTGTCCGATCCAGGTCAGGGCGAGGTCGGCATCCAGCAACTCTGGGAACTCCGGCTTCTTGGTGGAACCGGTCCGGCGGGTGAGCCAGGCTTTCCAGACCATTTCATGAAAGAAGCTGGCCGGATTGAAATGGTTGGAGGGCGTCAGTTCCTTGAAGGAACGGGGGATCCGGCGACGCCGTGCCGGGGAACCGGTCGGGGGCTGGGAATCCATGGGATCAGGTACCGGGCTTCTTGGTGGAGTCGCGTCGGAACAGGAATCGCGGTTTGGATCGGGGCAATTCGGATCCGCGGTTTCGATCGGTGACGGGTGCGGCGCTGCCGGCGGACTTGGAGGTGAACCTGGATCGGCCGCGCAGCGAGGAGGAGAGCCAGCGTACGGGGCGTGCGCCTCCCTTGGGTTCCACGGCCTTCTTGAGCGCGGTTGCGTAGAGACCGGTCATCCGTTCGCGTCGGACGAAGGACACGAACTGGGGAAGGTCCTCGACGGATTCGCCTTCGGTGGCGGCCAGTCGGTCGTACTCCTCCACCATGCGGCGCAGGCCACCGAACAGGAGCCAGAGCAGGGTGCCGGAAGGGATGCCGAGATAGGGTGAACCGGTGGTGACCTGCGCCAACCCCAGCAGGAACAGGGAACCTGCGGGCGCCGCAATTGCGCTCAGGTTCGATTCCCGCAGTTTCCACATCCAGCGGATGGAATCACTGGTCCCTGCGTAGAGCATCGTGACGTAGACCGCGAGGCCGAGAAGTCCCATGTCGGCCACGACGCGGCCGATGTCGCCGTCGGTGGTGCGCGCTTCGAATCCACGGGCTGAGGCCAGGAAGATGCCGGGGACACCATGACCCGAGCGTCCCACGCCTCCTCCGAAGGGGTAGGTGAGCATGAAATCCAAGGCAGGAGCCACGACGATGCGGACGCGTCCGGCGACGGTGTCGTAGTCGAGCAAGGACATGAACCGTTCACCGGCGATGCCCTCGGTGGCCCGGATGGCGACGAGGGCGACACCGACG
>CAZDYB010000886.1:0-1850 GCA_964509045.1 uncultured Akkermansia sp. | reverse complement strand
GAAGGAGCAAAAACTCCACAGCCCCGTGCAACGCACTGGGTCCAATCCCAGAAAAATCCCATCGCCCTGAAAGGGCAAAACCCTCCCCCAACTCCGCGCCTCCACGTCTCTGCGGGATACTCCCCCACGCCCCCCGCGGCGACCCACCTACGGGCTTCGTCCCTCAGCCACGGCTCCGCCTCTCCGGCGGGAGGCGCTCCGCGCCATGCGGCTCCGCTGCCTGGAACTCTTGACCTGCGGCCAGCCGGAAACCCTGATTGTCCCGCGCAAGAAAAGGGTGCGACTCGCGACGGAAAGCGCTGCGACAGAGGTGCCCGTAATCGCGATAAGATCCACCGCGAATGACGCGGTAGACATCAAGATCACCGACCTTCGAAGCCGGATCCACCACGCCACCCTCCCGAGCCGCATACGCCTTTATTTCCCATCGATCACGGCACCCTTCCCACACATTTCCGTGCAGATCATAAAGCCCCCAGGCATTCGGTAACTTTTGCTTCACCGGATGCGTTGCATCCCCGCTGTTCCTGTCAAACCACCCCAACCGATCCAGCGCCGGATCCAATCCCTCGGGGACCGTGCAAGCCGACCCGTCATGAAATGCCCCGGTCGTTCCGGCGCGACAGGCGTATTCCCATTGCGCCTCGGTTGGCACGCCCGCTGCCAATCCGGGAATGGCCGCGTTCAAATCGACTGCAAAAGACTCACTCTGGTCCCAAGTCACCTTTTCCACTGGTCGATTGTCCGCCCGCAGCGCCATCCACTGCGTCTGGGTGACCGGCGTCTCCCCCATCCAAAAACCCCGCGAAATCGTCACCTCATGCTGCGGCCCTTCTGCGTCCCATCGCTCAACTTCATCCTCCGGCGACCCCATCCAGAACCTCCCCGGCGGGATCCAACGCCAGACAAACCGAACCTCCTTCAGCACAAACTCCGCGAACACCCCGAACTCATCCTCACCAAACACCTCCGCCCACACCGGCGGAAAGGCCGGGATCATGCCGGGAACGGAAGTCATAGCGGTCGAACTCATGAGCTCACCCCGGCGAAGTGAACCGCCGGAGACCTTCGGCCATACCCACCCGACCCCGATGACTCGCCAGGAATGCATTCACCTCCTCCTCGGCGGCTCCGCAGTCCATTGCAGGAATCCAAAAGAATTTCAGGCGCATCATTCAAACCCCGGTTTCCGCATCCACTTTCAAAATCGACCGCTCCGCGGAACACCCCTCCGGGCGTCGTCCCTCAGCCCCGGCTCCGCCTCTCCGGCCCGGGGGCGCTCCGCACCCAAGACCGGCTCCGCCGCCTGAAACTCCTGACCTGCGGCCAGCCGGAAACCCAGAAAGAGCCAGAGGGAGCCGGGGCGCCAGTCGTTGCGGAAGGCGGCTCGGCAGTGGCGCGCCCGGTCGAGCCAGGAACCGCCGCGGACGACGCGGGCGGCACCTTTTTCTCCATTCGCCCGGGGATCGACCCTCGCCTCGACGGAATAAGGAACCTTCGCATCCACACACCATTCCCACACGTTTCCGAGGGTGTCGTAAAGTCCCCAGGCATTGGGCGCCTTCAATCTCACCCGATGCGTTCCTTCCTGATCGAACGGATTCGGCACGATTACCGTGTATAAACCCTGTTCGGGATTGGTGACTTCGAGATCCAGGCTGCTGTTGCCGTTGTACCAAGCGATGTGGTCCAACTCGGCTCCATCACGCTCGCCCCGGATGGTCAACGGTCCGGTATAAAGCGCCGTCGTCGTCCCCGCGCGACATGCATACTCCCACTCCGCTTCCGTCGGCAGACCAAAACCCGGACCCTCCCGAAGCAGTTGGTTGAACCGATCACAGAACTTCCGG
>CAZDYB010000885.1:0-1853 GCA_964509045.1 uncultured Akkermansia sp. | reverse complement strand
TACCTGCTGGTCCAGTTGTTGAAGGCCGCCCCATGACGGGTGCCGTTCAAGCGCTCAGGTCAGGAAGGGGTCTGACCCCGGGCCAACGAACTCGACGGGCAGGGTGAAGACACCGTCGTGGACGAGGACCGCCGGAGTCTCGACCACGGCCAATGGATCGCCCTCCGCTCCCCAAGGTCGGATCTCCAGATGGAAATCGTGCAATCCGTCCACCGCGTGACCTTCCAGGGTCAGTCGTCCCTGAAGGGTGAACTCCTCCGCCAGAACTGGCCCGGCCACGATGGAGACAGTCAGGCCGGTAATCAGGATGAGGAACGAGTGGGAGAGGGCATCAGGTGTTTTCATGAAAAAGCCCATTGCGGAGACTCATGTATGGGCCTGCCGACCGTCTCCAACGTCAAGCTCCGATCCACCCCTCCGGCACCGGCCCAACGAGTCGCGACAACGCCCCATGACCGGGGGGGCAAAGCCTGATCGCCGGAGGTACCTGCCGCCAGTCCCGCCACAAGTGCCTCGGGACCAGCCATGCCAAAGCCAGGGCGCAAGACCCGGCCGGGTGGCCGGGATCACCCTTCGCCGTCTTTGGCTCTCGGAGCCTTCCTTTGGAGCGGATTGATGACCTGAAGTTTTGTGAGTTGGGCGAAGTGCCGTTCGTTGATGGTGACGATTTGCCTGACCTTCAGCCGCTCGGCCATGGCGCAGTGGAAGACGTCATAGATCTCCGGACCGGTTGCGCCGCCCGCCATCGTCGCGTCGTAGTCCGCTCCCATGGGCTCATGCCACGAGATCGTATCCAGTGACGCGATCATGCCGGCCGCGGCCGTCGGCGGGATCCCATAGGCCCGGGTCAGGGCGTTGTAGACCTCCAGCTTGCTGTGAAGGTTCGCGTGATGGTTTTCGGACCGGATCCAAGGGAAGCACGCCTCGTGGTGGGCGTGTGCCTCGATCAGGCCGGCCACGATCACATTGGAATCAAGGTGCCGCTTCATTCCCCGGAGTTCGCCTGGGCGCGTTCGTCCCTGCCCATCTGAACGGCCGTCACGGTGTCCACGTCCGGAATGGGTCCGGACCAAACCAGGATCCCATTCTTTCGATGAAGGTGCTTTCCGGTGGAGGGCTTGGCGGTGGGCGCGTCGGATTTGAGGGGACGAAGGAGCACCCCCTCCGCGGTACGCTCCAGGGTGAAATCCTGTCCTGGGAGAAATCCCATGTCCTTGGGGAGCGTAATCCTCCGTCTGTCGTCGATTGTGGCCGGAGCCTTCATGCGTGGGGTTTAACCCATTCCTCACATTATGGGCGAGGCCGGGCCGAGGTGTGCTTAATCCGGCTTCGAACGAGGGGGGAGCTTCCGCTGCGGCTCGCTACGCCCGCCTCCGCTTCATCTCCCCCAGCGTTGGAGAGGGCGGGCACTCCGTGAACTCAGGAATGGAAACTACCGCTCTGGCATACCAATTCGTTTGGTAACATTCGCTCTTGAGGCAACGGGGTGGGGAAAAATAATCGTCGTCGTACAAGGGCTTGGCGCCGGCAGGGCAGGGGAGGGCGTCGGACTGGGGGCTGGAATCAGGTCGGTCCTCAGCCGAGGGGAAGCGATCCGGGCCGGGTCAGGAACCGGATCCGGCGTTGGGCTGGGATCCGGCGTCGTCGGCTCCTCCGGTGGGATGGCATCATCGAAGAGTTGGACGACGGCGATCACGGCCAAGGCTGCCAATCCGGCCACAAGTGCCGCAGGACCGGCCATGACGGCGACAGGACCAACGGCGGCAATCAATCGGGGGTTCATGCTGCAAATCGGTTCATCCTGGAAAAGGCAGTTTGATCCGCAGATTGCGCAGATGACGCAGATGATCAGG
>CAZDYB010000884.1:0-1854 GCA_964509045.1 uncultured Akkermansia sp. | reverse complement strand
TTGATCCAGGTCCTTGGCGAAATCCGGCTCACCAATGCCATCCCCACCCTGCTCGCCATCACCCGCGACTCGAAATCAGCCGATCTCCGCCGCGCCGCACTCGGTGCCTTGCAGGGACACGACGATCCCCGCATCGCCGCCGATCTCATCACCCAACTCCCCGCCCACCCCGCCGACCTGCGCCCGGTCACCCTCGCCATGCTGGCTGCCCGGCCCACCTGGGCCCTTGCCCTCCTTCAGGCCATCGACGCCGCACGCATCCCCGTGAAATCAGTCCCCACCGATCTCGCCCGGAAGCTTCGCGCCTTGCCCGGCGAACCGTTGGCAACCCTGTCCGCCCGACTCTGGCCCAATCTCCGCCAACCCACCTCCGCCGAACTCGAGGGCGAAATCACCCGACTCACCGAAGTCGTCAACCTCACCACCGGCAGCCCCTACTCCGGTCGCAAGCTCTACCAGGAATCCTGCGGCTCCTGCCATCGCCTCTTCGCCAGGGGCGCCGATATCGGCCCCGACCTGACCGCCTATCAACGATCCGATCTCCCCAATCTCCTCCTCCAGATCGTCAATCCCAACGCCGAGATCCGCGAAGGCTACGAAGCCTTTACCGCCGAATCCCGCGACGGTCGTGTCCTCACCGGTTTCATCGTCGAACAGGATCCCGTCCGCATCCTCCTCCGCACCCCCGATGGCCAGTCGGTCTCCATCGCCCGCACCGATCTCGTCTCGCTCGAACCCGCCGGCGGCAGTCTCATGCCCGAAGGACTTCTCACCAGTCTCTCGGATCAACAGGTACGCGATCTCTTCGCCTACCTCCGTTCCACCCAACCCCTCAATGAATGACCCCAACCGGGTCGACCTCATCGATGTCCTCCGCGGCCTCGCCATCGTCGCGGTCGCGCTCTACCACGCCGTCGGTGCCTCCGCCGGCTGGGATCTTCCCTGGAACGGTTGGATCCGCGACACCGCTCCGCGCGGCCTGCCCAGCACCCTCGGCCTCCACCTGGTGCTGCAAGGTTGGATCGGTGTCCCCCTGTTCTTCGTCCTGAGCGGATTCTGCATCCACTACGGATTCCTCCGCGCCAACGGACCGTTTGATCCCGCCGACTTCTTCCGACGCCGTTTCTGGCGCATCTACCCCGCCTACGCCGTCGCCCTGCTGACCGCAGTGGCCTACCAGGTCCGGTCCGGCGTCCTCAACCCGTCCCTCCCCGCCGATCAATGGCAGATCCTGTCCCACCTGTTGCTCCTCCAGAATCTCACCCCATCGACCCTGTACGGAATCGTCGTCGCGTTCTGGAGCATTGCCGTCGAGTTCCAGCTTTACCTCCTCTACCCCCTTCTCCTCCGACTCCGCACCCGTTTTGGCATCGCCAACACCCTCGCCGTCACCGCCCTCCTCTCCCTCATCGCCAAGGCCTTCCTCATCGGCATCGACGCCCTGCCCGACCGCATCCCTCCGGTCGGTGTCCAGGGCCTGATCTCGCATTGGTTCGACTGGACCCTGGGCGCGTGGGTTGCCGAACGGTTCATCACCGGGAAACGCGTCTTCCAATACCCGACCGCCGCCGCCTGGGGTTGGTTGGCTGCGGCCTTCCTCTCCACCTGGTTCAAGCCCCTGCTCGTCCTCTCCTTCAGCCTCTTCGCCATCGGATTCGCCGCCCTGCTCGAAGTCCTCCTGCAAAAACCCACCCGCCTGACCCCGCCCACCCGCTTCCTGAGCTTCATCGGACTCATCAGCTACTCGCTCTACCTCTGGCATCAACCCCTCCAGACCCGACTCCACGCCCTGTTCCATCGCGGACTCCCCTCCCCGGCAGCCTGGTGCATCGGCACCCTCACCCTCATCGCCAT
>CAZDYB010000883.1:0-1855 GCA_964509045.1 uncultured Akkermansia sp. | reverse complement strand
GCATCCTCCACCTGAATCTGGAGGCCGAATGGTTCGACAAGATCGCCGCCGGGACCAAATGCGAGGAGTACCGGGACTTCAGCCCATACTGGAAAGCGCGGCTCGCCGATCGGGAGTACGACGTGATCGAGTTTCGAAACGGCTACGCCCCCGACGCACGGCGCATGCGGGTGGAATTCCGAGGTGTCACGGTGAAGGGGCGAGGGGCAGAGCGGCAGTTCGTGATTCAGTTGGGGCGAGTCATGGTGCGTCCGACTCGACGTGCCTTGTCGCCTGATCGTGACACACCTGAGAGCGGCGTGACCCACTCGCGCCGTGCAAGTCCGCGTGCTGGCTTCGAAGGTCCGGGGAGCGCTACGAAGCGCCCGGCCATCCGGACCCCGCAGGACTTGCGCCGGATGATAGAGAGGCTTTCGCCGAAGAGTCCCATCACCGACCGCTTCAGTGCGCAATGGAGAGAAGGGGGGCGGCGGGGCGGTGGGCAGCAGGAGCAGCGGAGAGTTTGGTATCAAACCCAGCATGACCACTGGCTGGGCTGGCTTGGGGCTTACTCCGGACCCGGGGCCTACAATCGCAAGGACCACCGGCGCACGGCGCAGTACGTCTACAACCACATCGTGAACCCGCAGATGTTGATCTACCTCGCCGAAGCCTCGCGACTACCAAAGTCCCTCGTACACCGAGCGGCTCGGGCTGCCCTCAGGCACGCGACCACGATGTCAGCGATGTGTGCAGCGATCCGGCGCGAGACCTCGTGGAAGATGATTGAGGAGGCGTTGCCTGAAGGAGACTAGGCCCGCCCAAGAGAGCAACAGGGCAGACTCGCGAGGCGATCGAGTTTCCTCGTGCACTGTCGGACCCCTTCCGCATCCTTCACCGATCCTGTGTACGAAGTCCTGCTCAAACCGATCCTGACCGTCCTCTTCCTCACTGGCGGCGCTTTTGGGGCTTTGACCATCCTCTTCGCCCGGATCCGGCGACGAAGGGAGTTGAGGAAGGAGGAAGGCCATCGAGCGCCGGTTCAAGAGAAGCTCCTCCGTCCACCGGGCTACTCCGCCAGTCAGCGTGTGGAGGCACTGACCGATGATTTCGTGGAAGCTGGCGTGGTGGTCGCCGGTTTGGGTGCAGGAATGGCCGGCTCCGTCCTGTTCGGCGGGCGATTTCTTTGGGTCTGGCAGACGGCGGATCCGGGTTCGGCCATCCGGAGCCCGATCCAGACCGTTATAGCGCTCTTCATTTACCTGGGTTTATTCGCCGTAACCCTCGGGCTCGTCATTCGTCAGGGGCGACGGCTGCAACGCCTGGAGGAGGAGCGGGAGAACTGGCACTTGGGAGCGCGCGGAGAGCAGTTGGTCGGTGAAGCCTTGAACGATCCCGCAATCCTCGCTGCCGGCTATCGCATCTATCACGACGTGCCCGGGTCTGAGGGTTGGAACATCGATCACGTAGTGGTGGGACCCGGCGGAGTCTATGTCATCGAGACCAAGGCCCGAACGAAGCGACCTGGCCAAGGCGGTCAGCCCTCGCATGAAGTCCAATATGACGGCCAGTCGCTTCGGTTTCCCAACTGGGAAGACCGCAAGACCCTCGACCAGGTGAAGGCCAATATGGAGTGGCTGCGTCGGTGGCTGGGTGACCACGTCTCCAAGGATCTGGCCTTTCACGCCATTGTCGTGATCCCGGGCTGGTTCGTCCGCGCCAATGGCAACTACCCGGTGAAGGTGATGAACGCCAAGTATCTGAAGGGCTTCCTGCCGGGTCAGCCAAGAATGTTTGCCACGGCGATGCTGAACCCGGTGCTTAGCAAACTGGAGGAGCGGTGTCGGACTTTGGAGGTTTGAGGTGTGTCGGTGTG
>CAZDYB010000882.1:0-1862 GCA_964509045.1 uncultured Akkermansia sp. | reverse complement strand
CCCAGGGAGATTGTCCTGGCGAGCAAACTGGGCGGGACCGGTCTGACCCCCGCCGAGATGGGTGGGGTGATCTATCATCAGAACGACAAGACCCTGGATGGTTACAACCCGAATGAAGAGCATGCCATCATGTCGGGTGGGACTCCCTTTGCCACCCGCGATGACCTGAACATCATCACCCCCGCCGCGAGCTATTCCTCCCATCCCTATGTGCTGGTGGATTATGAGCATACGGATGGACGCCCCTCCATGGCGGTGTTCAAGGTGCTGCGTGAGAAGCCCGAGTCGGGTTGGGTGTTTGATTATCTGGTGCCGGCCGGCCAGAAGATCCAACCGCCGCCGCCCTTGAACTTCCTGGCCCAGCCAGTTGAGGGGAGCGGGGACCGGGCAAGGAATTTCAATACGGAACCACCTTCCGGTGACGGGGATCTGCCGGGAGGTTGGAACACGAACACGGCCGCGGGGAAATTCGGCCACTACAACCGCTTCACCTACAAGGATCGGAAGAACGACATCTGGGTGTATCGCGGCCCCCACTCGGGATTGCCCGCAATGCAGGTGGGCACCTACAACCTGACCAACCGGAGCATGGGAGCGATCCCAGCCCATCTGGTGGCGGTGACCAATCAACCCTTCAGCTTCACGCTGCACACCCTGCGTCAGGAGGAGTATCTCGATGTCACCGGAACGGGATTGCCGTCATGGGCGGTCCTCAATGGATTGACGCTGTCCGGGACACCCCCGGCAAGTGCCTTGAACGAGGACAGCGTGGTTCAGTTGGTGGTCCGGGACCTCTACGACCAGAGTCGGGTGACCAACAGCACGGTGTTGCGGGTACGGGACGATTCAGTGGAGGTGGTTTCACAACCGCCCCTGGCCATCTGGAGCACGAATCAATACACGGGCAGTGTGATCCAGTTCACCAACCGCCCCCCGTTCCTGGCGCATTCCCCGGTGCCCACCAACAGCTTTACCCTCCGCTACTATTACAAGACGGAACCGAGCTTCGCCTGGCCTGGGATCTCATCCCCACCTCCTGCCGGCAGCATTGTTCCGTATCTCCGACCGCTGAATGAGTCGAAGACCGGCTTTGTTGGGGCGGCAGACTCGAAGGACACTGAATCGCTGGAAATCGTTTACCGCCCATTCTGGCCGGTGCGGGATCCGAAGGACGAGAAGAAGCCGATAGCGACCCTTCCTTATGGTGCGACGCTGGTGGAACCGGCGTTTGACCTGCCCGGGGTGAAGGACTTCAAGACGGCCCACATCCTGTATCAGCAGTCGATTGCGAGGGATCTGGAATCGCCGGTGGACAGCGCTGTGCTTCATGATGCGACCCGTGCCAAGTCTGCGGGCATCGACACCGAGTTCGAGTCCAACATCCCGGCAGGGGTGAGGACGGAGTATCATCAGGGCAAGATCTATTTCCCGGGACTGCCGCCGCATCTTGGAAAGCGTGTCTTCATTGACCCCAACATCGGGCCCAAGGGGAGCCTGATGCTGGTGGGAGAATACAAGAAGGAGCTTCTGGGACTGAGCTACATCCACCTCAACGTGCTTCGAGGATCGGACCTTCAGGCCGTGTTCAACCTCTGTCCTGCTGCGGATGAGGAGAACTTCCCGAAATGGACCAATCTGGTAAGCGCCCTGGAGACGGTGGTGGAGACCTTCCGGGAGGATCTGCCGAGCAAGCCGGGGACGTATGCGCCATTATCGGACCTGGATGTCACGGTTGGCGTGGGTGGCCTGGCTGTGGTGGAGGACGACAACACGGCAGTGGACTCATATGCATTGAGCGCGACCGGGCCTGGATCCGGATATGTGACGCTGGTTGAGTCGAGTGGCACGGCGTTCACCCAACC
>CAZDYB010000881.1:0-1865 GCA_964509045.1 uncultured Akkermansia sp. | reverse complement strand
CCGGCATGGTCTGGCACGAGGATCAACTCTGGGTCAGCTACTACTCCGGTCACGAAAACAACGACTCCCACGCCCACCCCGCCATCTACCTCGCCAGGATTAGCTTTGAAAGCAACGGCGGCGAGTGAGCCGCCCGCAGGCAGAAGGCGATTTCCTTTCGACGCCTCCCGTATTTACGGGGAGTGAAAAGAGCAACTGTCTCCCGTAGGTCTCTTGTGTCCCTTTTGCCCTCCCCAACCCTCCACCGCCCATGGCTGATGATCGGTGTGATCTTGCTCGTGGCTTGGTCCGCATTCGCTGCCAATCATGCCCGACCGAATGTCCTGTTCATCGCGGTGGACGATCTTCGTCCGGAACTCGGTGCCTACGGCGTCATGCGCGCCCATTCGCCAAACATTGATCGCCTCGCGAATGGCGGCGTTTGGTTTGATTCAGCTTATTGTAACTCGCCGCAGTGCGGCCCGAGTCGTGCGAGTGTCATGACCGGACTCCGGCCCCGGCGCGATCGTTTTTTCAAAAGCCGTGGCATGCAACCCTCCGGGAATGTTGACACCGAGGCACCGGGAATCCCAACCCTTCCGGCGTTGTTCAAGGCGCAGGGTTACGGCACTGCCTGCTTTGGCAAGGTCTATCACACTTTCAACGACGACCGCGCGAGTTGGACAAGTCCGCCATGGCGTGTCGGAACTGGCAGTGACTGGCACCGCATCCCGGAAAACTTCAACACCCCTGACGGCAGGGCTTCTCTGAAGATCAAACGACCAGGCCGGGTGGGGAGCAGCATCCCATGGGAATCCGCCGACGTGCCCGATGATGCTTATCCGGACGGCATGATCGCCAATCACGCCGTGAAAGAACTCGAGTCACTCAAAGCATCAGGCGATCCCTTTTTTCTCGCCGTCGGTTTTCTACGGCCTCATCTTCCGCTCTGCGCTCCTCGGAAATACTGGGATCTCTACTCGGAGGAAAGCATTTTGACGCCCGACCTGATGCGAATGCCTGAGGGGGCTCCGACGCAGGCGGAATACACGTTTCCCGAGCTTCGGGCCTACATTGGCATTCCCGAACGCGGACCGCTTTCCGACGAACAGGCCCAGACGCTGATCCGGGCCTATCTGGCCTGTGTGAGTTATGTGGATGCACAGATCGGGAGAGTGCTGGATGAACTGGATCGACTCGGGCTCGCCGAAAGCACCCTTGTCGTCCTCTGGGGTGACCATGGTTGGAACCTTGGTGAACACGGTCTCTGGTGCAAACACACCACCTTCGAGACGTCGATGCGCGCGCCTCTCATCTTCCGGGGCCCCGGCATCGCCATGGGCCGATCCGGGGCGCTTGCCGAGCTTGTGGACATCTATCCGACACTGCTGGAACTTGCCGGAATCCCCATTCCTCCCCACAACGAGGGCACCAGCCTGCTCGCCCAGTTAAAGGATCCGGCAGACACAGGGCGCGAAGCGGCCATCGGCTACTGGCGCGGTGCCGATACCGTGAAAACCCAGACGTTGCGCCTGACTCGATGGCCTCCGAAACAGGGAGGGAAAGCCACGACGATGCTCTATGACCACGCCCTGGACCCGGCAGAAACCAAAAACGTCGCCGATGATCCCCGCTACAAAAACGACATCCGGCAACTGGAAGGCCTTATTCACAAATGAATCCCAGAGTGAATTCTGCACAGCGCATGATTTCAGGAGACAGGCCGCGCCATCGACAAATTCGGATGCACCTGGCGCTTGGCGCGATGCTGTTCGGGCCTTTGTCCGGGCTTGCCGCTGACCTGCGCCTGCCGCTCCAGAATCTCGCGCGGCCCGTTTCTACGGAGACGTGGAACCGCAGTGTCAATGTCGCGGTGAGTGCCGTTG
>CAZDYB010000880.1:856-1867 GCA_964509045.1 uncultured Akkermansia sp. | reverse complement strand
AGCACCGCGGCGTCCACCGCAGTCCAGTCGACTGCCGTGCCCTTGCCCCTTCCAGGATCCTCGTCCCAGAAGTATTCGGCCGCGACCAACCGCTTGTCCGCCTCGTTCCCTGGCCACTGTTGGACGCCAGCAATCAGTTCCGTTGCGGATTGGACCTCCACCGGCAGCCACGACACCTCACTCCAACGGCCGGCCTGGTCCTTGGAGCGCCAGCCCAGCAGATGCATCCCCGCCGCGAGGGCCGACACGTTGACGTCGAGTGCAGCAACTCCGCCCTGGCCAAGAACGAACGCTTCGGCAGTCGGGCCGTTGATCGTAGTTCCGGCCCCGGCACCAGGGTCCGCGTCCCAGAAATACTCCGCGGCGACCAATCGTTGGGCTTCCGCGTCGTCGGGCCATTGGCTCACCGCCGCCAGAATGCCCGCGGTGTCGGCCACCTCCACGGGCAGCCAGGTGGTCTGGCCCCAGACTCCATCGCTGTCCCTGGCGCGGAAACCCAACTGGTGCATGCCCGCATCCAGCGAGTCCACCGCCACGTTCAGCTGAGGGATGTCCTCTTGCCCGAGCGCGCCCGCCGGTGACGCCGACCAAGCGACGACAATTCCCGACCCCGGCGCAGGTTCGATATCCCAGAAATACTCCGCCGCCGTGAGGGACTGCGCCTGGACCGTCGCCCCGCAGCCCAGGCCCCAAGCCATCGCCGTGAGGAGGCTGAAGGCACGAAACCCTCGGTAGGGCCATGGAAAGGGAAGTCGCATTTGCGAAAGCACATTCACCGAATCAGTGGCCGGCGGCGGCGGCCGCATCCACCCGGATGGTACTGTTTACGCCCTTCAGCACCTTGCGCGGCGAAGTATCCATCCAGAAGGCCAGCGGCAGGTCGGTCGTGGCGTTCGCTGGATTGTAGAGCGGTCCGCCCGTCAGACCGATGTCGTTACGGGTGCCATCGCGGTCGTTGTAGATGGCGTCTGGCGGGCCGGCGTTGCGGCACGGAGAATCGATGGCGAGGGT
>CAZDYB010000880.1:0-829 GCA_964509045.1 uncultured Akkermansia sp. | reverse complement strand
AGTTTGGGGTCTCCGAACGACAAGGACGATCCCACCACGCCGACCAACGGATTGGGGGCGCTGATTCTGCAGTGGGACAGGACCAACTGGGATTCAGGTCCGAGTCCCGAAACCCGGATGCCAAACTGGTTTTCAGGCCGCAGCCACCCTCCGACGACTACGATGCATCCAGTCAGGACGGCTTTGGTCGAAGGGCCACTCACCATGATGCCATGCCCAAACGGGTTCACGCAGTCATGGTCCGCTCCAGGATAAACTTGAGTCAGATTGTTTTCCCAAATGACATCACAGTCCTCCAACTCCACCCCGATAATCCCGTATCCTTCGCAGCCAACATTATTCTTCGGAGCGATGACGGTCTGATTATTTCGTCCGTGGATCTTGGACCGCCTGGCCGTGATGTTTGAAATGAATCCAAATTTGGCGCGATCCGGAATGTCGACGGAGAAGTTGTTGCCCAGGAGAAAGGCTTCCCCATCAACCACGGTCAATCCCTTGGCATTGCAGTAACCCATGTGAAGTCTGCTGCCGGTGGCTGAAATGGGCCCCGCTATGGATGACTGCACCATGATGAAGGGAACCTTGCTTCCGGCGGCTGCGATTGAGGAAATTGACGCGAGGTTGGTGACGCGAAGCGTCGTGAGGGCTGCATTTGTCATCCGCAAATCCCCAAGCAACCTGCACCTGCGCAGGGTGAGAGCCCCTCCCGTCACACCGATCGGCTGCTCGAAAAGGCAGTCCGTGGCCTCAATTCTTGCGCCTCCGGTAGCATCCAGTGCAGAGCCAAACTGGACTTGGTTGAACGTTACAGCCGCCTCTGTGCTGATTC
>CAZDYB010000879.1:0-1878 GCA_964509045.1 uncultured Akkermansia sp. | reverse complement strand
CTTAGTTGGGTGGCGGTGTCAAAACGAATTTGCCTTGGCCGGATAGGCTGCGGAATGTGGGGATGTGGAATCCAGATCGAAGGAAGGGTCAGCGGCGGGCAGGCCGGGTGCGGGAGGCGGCGGTGGGGGTGGTGCGGGGTCGGATCCGGCCTGGTTGCGTCGGCTGTGGGCGATGCAGCGGGTGCCATTGCCGCCGGAGAAGCTGCATTGGTGGAGTGTGCATGTGCAGCGATTCCTGAAGTTCGTGCGGATGCATCCGGAGGAGGGGCCGGTGGAGGTTTTGGTGGACCACTTCCTGGCGGACCTGGACGTGCAGACGCCGCCGGTGGGTGCGTGGCAGCGGGACCAGATCCGGCAGGCGTTGTCGGTGTTCGTGCGCGGGATCCAGAACTGGCATCTGGAACTGGATGAGAGGGGACAGGTCCGGCCTACGTTCCGGCTGAAGACCACGGGGCCGGGGATGGGAGTGGCCACGTCCGCCACAGAGGTGGGTGACGGGAGGGAAGGATCGGACAGGGCGGACGGATCGGACGGAACCGAGGGGTCGCATCGATCGGTTTCAGCGGGTGGAGATGGGGAGGAACCGTGGCTGGGACGGTTTGAGGCGTGCATGCGGTTGCGGCGGTATTCGCTGCGGACGGAAGAGTCGTATCGGGATTGGATCCGGAGGTACCTGCGGTTTCATGGGGATGCGGCGCCGGGAGCATTGGCCGAGGCGGAGGTGCGCGAGTTCCTGGAGTATCTGGCGGTGGCGCGGAACGTATCGGCGAGCACGCAGAACCAGGCGTTGAGTGCGTTGCTGTTCCTGTATGGGACGGTGTTGGAGCAGCCATTGGGCGACCTGGCGGACGTGGTGCGGGCGCGGCGACCGCAGCGGTTGCCGGTGGTGTTGAGTCGGGGTGAAGTGCAGCGCCTGCTGGATGTGATGGAGGGCACGCTGGGGTTGATTGCGCGGGTGTTGTACGGGACGGGACTGCGGTTGATGGAGGGACTGCGGCTGCGGGTGAAGGATGTGGACTTCGAACGGGGACAGATCGTGGTGCGGGAGGGGAAGGGCGACAAGGATCGCGTGGTCATGTTGCCGTCAGCCCTGCGGGAGCCGCTCAAGTTGCATCTGGCGAGGGTGCGGGTGCTGTGGGAATCGGATCGGGCCGGGGAATTGCCGGGGGTGTGGATGCCGGATGCGCTGGATCGGAAGTATCCGCAGGCGGGCAAGGAATGGAGCTGGATGTGGGTGTTCCCGGCGAAACGGCTGGGGATGGATCCGCGGACGGGGATCCAGCGTCGGCATCATGCGCATGAGACGGCGGTGCAACGGGCGATCAAGTCGGCGGCACGCCTGGCGCGGATCGAGAAGAAGGTGGCGTGTCATACGTTGCGACACAGTTTTGCGACCCATCTTTTGGAGCGTGGGACGGATCTGAGATCGGTGCAGGAGTTGCTGGGGCATAACAGCGTGGAGACGACGCAGATCTATACCCATGTGATGCGGCGTCCGGGGATCGGGGTGTTGAGTCCGCTGGATGACGCCGGGGAGGTGCGGGATGAGGTGGTGGAGTATCAGGTCGGGTTGGCGGTGTCGGAGCCGGCGACGGGTTTGGATGGGGAGACGGTGGGGCAGGAAGCGGGCCGGGGACGGTCGGGGTGGAGACCGAAGGTGGAACTTGTGGAGGCAGGGGGCTACCGGGTCATGGAGGAAGCGGAAGGCAGCGCGTAAGCATCGCGACGGGCACTGAAGGCACCAGACCGCTGGCGGCCACACTGCCCGAACGTCGGCTACGCTCGATCTGCCAGGTTCATTGCAGCAAGACACCTCGATGGATCGGGGTCGGGTCTTCGCGTGAAACCTTTCCCGGAGCGGCGACGTTCGGTCGCCGT
>CAZDYB010000878.1:0-1880 GCA_964509045.1 uncultured Akkermansia sp. | reverse complement strand
GTGCCTAGAACGGTCGGGTGGCACCCAGGGAGACGTGTGCCCAGGTCCGGGTGACGCTGGGCGTGAGAGAGTCTGCCACTCTCTCACGCGGCCAGGGGCCCTAGGGCAACACCAAGTGCATGCATTTAATTGAAGAGCAAGATTCTCGGCTCACTGGATCCGCAACGCTTGAGCGTGAAGATGTTTCGCAATTCGCGCGAACTTCTTCTCCCACTCTGCGGCCCGTTGCCCCCGCGTCTTCGCGCTGTGGCAGTTCGGGCAGACCGCGATCATGTTGATGGGAAGGTCCGCGCCGTTGCGGTGAAGTGGGACGATGTGATCGACCTCGAGAATCGGGGCGCCATTGCCGTCGAAGTCGGGTGGCATTCCTGTGCAGTCGGTGTTCTCACAGGTTCCCGTGCGGGCAAGGACCGCCCGTCGGGCTAGATGCCGGCGCTCAAAACTTCTCGAGGAAGGCATCTCGCCCGACTTCACGGAACTCCGCAATCGCCCGCTCGACGGCCTCTCTGCTCTTGAGGAGGGAGAGCGACCTGTTGACCTGGCCAGGGCGCGGCCCTGGCTCGACGCCCGACTCGAGCGGGACGCGGAAGCGATGTTGGGCATCGTACTTCGAAGGCCTGAAGACCGTCCCGCGGCCACCCATGGCATTCCGAAGGTCGGGGCTGATCGCGGAGCGAGACACGTCGGCACGATGCCAATCGACTCCGATTCTGTGCCGACGAGTATGGAGATCTGCTTTCATCAAAAAAGTAATGTTCGCCGCTGCAGCGGTCTAACCGCCCGATGGATAGCCCATTCCTGGTGGGATGAACTGGACTCTCAGATGCGCAGCGCCGTGTCGTGCTCCGCCCTTCACCGTGGGGTGGGGCGCGCCATCCCAAGAACTAACGATGAATTGCGGTCGCTTTGGCATACTGGTTTTGAGGCTGAGGAACTCCAGAATCGTCAAAGACAAACATTGCAATGCGTGCCCGTTCACCCCATGAGAAAGCCTCCGTCGTGTAGCCGGCTTTCGAAAAGAAGAGCAATGCCCTCTCGCCATCAAATAGTGATGCGGCGCCAACAAGATTCTGTAGATCTCGGCGCGGAACCGGCTTCTCCCAGAACTTGACCTGCGCAAGCGCCGTGCTCGCTACAACATCAATTCCACCATCGGCACCCGGACGCGTGAGCGTGGCATCAGTCCATCCCCAGTACTGCATCCAGGCCATTGCCATCTTCTCGGCGTCGTACCAGTCCTCGATGGGCCGGGATGGTGGTCCGCCGAGTCGCTCCATGTGCGTGAAATAGTGTTCGGTCCGAACATTTGCAATCGGCTCGCCAAGGCGAAGCCAGGGGTAGTCAGGATGGCGCCCCTCCGCTGAATGGTGAACGTTCGGCCTCTGAATCAAGTGAGTCACCGCGACAATCAGAGAGGACGTCCAGAGAACCCAGAATGCGATGGGAACCAACCAATACCCGACGAGGACCCAGTACACGAGGCCGCGATTTGACCCGAGGGCCTGCCAGAGCCGCTGATTCCGGCGAAGAAAGTCGTTCGAGCCACGCGCAGCCACCTCTCAACCCTACTCAATTGAGATCCTGCACCAAAGTCGGCGCTTGTATTGGAGGGGCTAAGAAAGTTGGGACTTGGGTACTCGTCGCCCTGGGTGCAGTTCGACGGCCACACAGATCAGGGCCTACATGGCCACATGCCCTGCGAAGACCTAAGGGGGCTTCTTTCAACTACCCCTGGGGTACACGGCGACGGACCGCACTCCCACTCCACGAGGTCGAGTCCGCCCTCGAGGAACTGCAAGCAGCGGGAATCGTCGGCTGGAATTCCGAGCGAGAGATTTTCCTCGACCTTCTCGCACTCGAAATCCTCGGCCTGTCGAAGG
>CAZDYB010000877.1:0-1886 GCA_964509045.1 uncultured Akkermansia sp. | reverse complement strand
CGTGCCCACGTCCCACACCCGCACCCGCCGATCCTTGGTGCTGCCCGTCGCAACCCAACGACCGTCCGGGCTCATTCCCACGGAATCGGGCGCCTCATGGGGTCCCAGCATCGCAACCGCGTTGGTCAGAGTACCGTCGAAAACGAAGGCCGCGTTGCTGTGGATGTTCGCAGCCAGAAACCTCGACCCATCCGCGCTGAAAACAAAGCTCCGCCAACCCCGCCCCGGCACCACCGTCGTCGGACCCTCGATTCGGAATCCCTCCGGTCCATCCACCGCCAGGTTCCAGCGTAGGACCCCGGCTCCCGTCGCGGCATACACAAACCGCCCCGCCGGATCGAACGCACTCGCGCCGATCCGCCAATCCGGGCGAATCCCGATTCGGCCCCGCCCACTCCCGTCGCAAAACACCACCTCCGACGCGTTGCCCACCAACAGGATCTCGCCGTCCGGGGAAAACCGGCTTCCGTCAAACCCCGCGCTTGTCCGGGCGACGGTCACGTGCCGGAATTCCGCCGGTTGCCGCATCTCGAACCAGCCCTGCACGTCGCCTCGGAACACCGGACCCAGCCGCTGCCCGGTGGGATCGAATGCCAGCACCCCCCCGTCACAGCGGGCTTCGAACACCTCCCGGATGGCCTCCGTGTCGATCAGGCGCAGCACCCGATCCTGCCCCTGGACCGCGAGCAGGGCGCCGTCGGGACTGAAGGCAAGGCTGCGGGCCACGCGGGTCATTGAGGCAAGATCGAACACCCCGCCCCCGCGCGCATTGAAGATCGGCACACGCCCATTCGCCAGCCCCGCCGCCAGCCGGGTCCCGTCCGGGCTCCACGCCATCGCCACCACCGGCGCCCGATTCGTCAACTGGCGCACACTGCGGTCGCGCTCCACGTCGATCCATTCCATCGCCCGGTCCTGGGCCCGCGCCACCACCAGCGTCCGGCTCCCCGGCGAGAGCGCCATCGCCGTCCACCCCGTGCCGGGCCCGGGTCCCGTTGGCGATGTGCCATGGACGGTCCGGATCAGGCGAAAGTCCGGAAGGCTCAGCAGGGACGCTGCGCAGTCCCATTCCTCGATCACGACCTCGGCCCGGTCGGGCGCAAAACAGAACACACGCTCCGGGCCGTTCGTACGCCACAATTCGCGGCCCAGCCCGACATCC
Organism: uncultured Akkermansia sp.; assembly: GCA_964509045.1. Lineage (GTDB taxonomy): Bacteria > Verrucomicrobiota > Verrucomicrobiia > Limisphaerales > UBA9464 > UBA6176. The sequence goes on along the minus strand of CAZDYB010000877.1, from coordinate 724 downwards.
CACACCGCAATCCCATCCGGCCTGCGCACCCCAAGAAAGCGCCCGTCATGGCTGAATCGCTCCAACCGAAACCCCCGGCCTTCCCCAAGCACGAACTCATGCATCGGTGCCCCCGTTGGGATCGAGCGGATCACCACGCGATTGCTCGCACCAAGGCTCGCCATCGCGTCGAACCGGGGAGTCACCAGCGTGAGCGCCGGGTCCCGAAGCGCGGCCGGCTCCGGGAAAGGAAAGAACTCGAGATCGGTCCGCACCAACGTCGCCAGCATCTCGTCCCGGGCACGATTCCGCAGCCCGGACGGAACCCCACCCCGCATCGCCTCACGAAGTAGCTGCAAGCCCTCCGCCCGATGTCCGATCCCCGATGACAGCCGAAGGCTGCGTGCCTGGCTGATCTGCGCCTCGCGCAACGCTCCCTGGGCCGCCCGCTCGGCCTTCCCGATCCGGATTGCCGCCACGGTTGACCCGACGGCGACCGCCACCAGCAACAGGAATGCCGCAGCCAAGGCCGTAGCCAGCGCCGTCTCGCGCTGGCACCAACGCCAGGCATGCTCCAGCGCCGTCGCACGCCGGGCCAGGATCGGCCGACGCTCGATCCACCGGCCGAGGTCGTCGGCAAGGGCATCCGCGGAGCCGTAGCGGGCGGCAGGCAGCTTCTCCAGGCACTTGAGGCAGATCGTCTCCAGGTCCGGGTCGATCGCAGGATTGATCGAACGCGGAGCCA
>CAZDYB010000876.1:0-1887 GCA_964509045.1 uncultured Akkermansia sp. | reverse complement strand
CTAGAGCAACGTCAACTGTTCTTGGTAAGGTGGGTAAAATACGCCGACGATGATCCAAGGATTGGGCGAGTAGCCGTGAAACTGTTGCATCGTCCCGAGGAAAAAGTGCAGGTCACGTTTCTGAAAGTAGTCGAGGAACTTTTCCCGAACCTTCTCGCACGCAATCTTCTCGTCCCCGTGCCGAAACAAGCACTTCCAGTAGAGCTGACCACATTCCCAATCAATCACCTGCAACTCGGAGACGCGACCGTCTGCATCCTCGAACCGGTAAGAAAAATCGTAAGGCAACTTGGGTATCAGTTCGAAGGTCTGCCGCCAGGATTCCTCAGAGAACAATTCCCCCTGGCGTGACCTGTCCCGCATGGCAGCCACCTTCTCGGGATCCCAGTCGCGATCGGCTGATTCCCAGACGAAGTCTCGAATCTTGGTTGGCCTGAATGTCGCCAGCGAAAGTTGGTTGTTCTTTGCGCCTTGGAGAAGCGGATCAAGCCGGTCGTAAACACGCCCCCGCCCCAGCACCAGCGCACGCCGCTCGCGCCAGCCATCAGTGGTGTTGATCGATCCTTTCGGTCTGAGTGCAGCCAGATCCTTGGGATGAAAGGTCTCGGGACGCTGATCGGACCGGCTCGAATTGAAGTCTGCCTCAATCCAATCGTACTTGCTGTACTGTTCAGGATCGTCGAGTCGCCGAAACGGAACGGGATAGATTCGCATCCAGGATCCATCCTCACGAATACCCGCCGTGCAAACCGTCTCGCCGTACTTTCGGGAGAGTGTCGGGTAGGTCTTGACCGTGATAAGAACCCGTTCCTTGGCCATTCTTGATCTCCTCCCGGTTACAGATGTTCCGGCACCAATCCCTTCTGCCTTTGACTCAATTCCTGGGCCACGCAGCCCCGATGACATTGGCAGGATTCAGCCTCAAAGCAGGTCAAGGCCACGCGTTCTCCCGCCAGGATCCATCCTTCGATTCGCGCCAACGCGACACCCTGATGAGGAAGGCTTTCCCGGACATATTCGGCAAACAACGCGTCGTAGTCCGCTTGGGTCTTCAGGTCTCGACGGTCCTCGGAGTCAATTCCGAGTTCCGGCAAATGCTCATAACGAATACCCACACCTTCACATGCTTTCCCCAGCGTCGACTTGGAGAAGCCGTACTTTCGACTGAGCGGATTGCGGCGCACATCGCAGAGCAACGTCACTCCATCCCGAAGCAGGCAATTCAGGTAACCTTCCAAGCTGCGACCCTCATACCCGATGGTCAGCAATCCAGGGCGTCCCCGAGCCGGAGTAGCCTCGGTGATACGCTTCTTCACGTCCGGTTCCAGACTCATTCGGCTGACGATCTCGCTCCGGGACGCGAAGTACGGAAACCGACGGTATTGATCCAAGATGAGGGCATCCCCGCGAAGGGTGGACCGCTCACGACAGAACCGCGCGACCCGCAATGGCTCCACGGCTCGACGACGTGCCATCTGACGTCCTGCCTCGGTCAGGCACCAGTTTTGGTCGTCATCAACCACCAACCCGGCCGCGACCATGCGACGTTTGTCGGCGTAGGAACTGAAGGAAAAAGCGCCAAAGCGATAAGGGACAAACTCGTAGGTTGGTGTCGATTCCACCTCGTGGGTGTAGAGGAAGAGAAGTTTCTGAAAATCAGTGTTTCCCACAAATCCTCCAAGCCCCTCAAGGAATGTCAGCAACAGTCGTTGTCGTTCGAACAGCATTGGCTCCGCGATCATAAGCAGCCGGGGGCAACTTCAAAGCCTGATTCCCTGCCAACAGAGGCAACCCTGATCCACCTCCATCCATGAACCGCGTCACGCGACTTGAACAAAACTTTTCATCCTCGGGATTCCCCCTGCGACTGATAAACCGGGGGCGTGG
>CAZDYB010000875.1:0-1889 GCA_964509045.1 uncultured Akkermansia sp. | reverse complement strand
AGCGCGACCGGGCCTGGATCAGGATATGTGACGCTGGTTGAGTCGAGCGGCACGGCGTTCACCCAGCCTGGGGATCCGGTCCAGTTTCATGTCTTCCGGGTGGGTGGAGGCCTGGAGGCGGGCGAGTTGAAGATCATTCCTGCCGAGAATCCGCTGAGTGAATTGATCACATTCCAACACACGGCGGACCTCGCTGGCCGGTTCGATGAGTATGAGTATGAGTGGAAGATCGCGGCGCCGGTCGATGGCTTTCCGCCCGAGATTGACGCCAGCATGTCGCGTTACCTGTCCCTGACGGCCAAGACTCCGGACCTGCCTCGGTACACCCTGGGTGGGGCCGGGATCCAGGCGTTGGGAGACAATTATGTTGTCATGCGGTATCGACCGCTGGATCCGGGACATCCTCTGTACGTGGCGGATCCCACGGACGCCGATTGGTCGGAATGGACCAAGCCCGCATTGGCCGAAGGCTGGATCAAGCGGGTGCTGGCGGGCATCAATCCGTTCAACCAACGGATCAACGACCTCTTCAACAACCGGGTGAACACGGATGTGAGCATCCTGACCCAGGCTGGGCGCCGGTGGGAGGGGGACATCGCGTTGAACATCGACACGATCAACAATTATGGGTTGATCGAGATCTACGAGACGGTGCTGCGGCGTGGGCGGTCCCTCAGCATTGAATCCGGATTCAACTATGGACCGGCAAACGATGCCCTGTTGTTGGCGGCGGGATACCTGAATGACCTCTACATGATGCTCGGGAACGAGGCCTCGGCTGACGCGGCGAATCCGACGATCGGGATTGGTACGGCCGACAACACGTACGGGGACATTGCGACGTCGCTGTTTGCTTTCCGTGGGCAGATGCCGACGCTGCTGGAGGAAGAGTTGGCATTGCTGCGGGGCCGCGATGACTTTTTCCAACCCGGTGTGGAGGTGACCCCGGTCTACAATCGCCTGGTGTGGAACTATACGCGGGGCATTGATGCCGGTGAGGTGGTCTACGCATTGAACTACAACATCCAGGAGAACCCGGATCGGTCACCGGACGGGATCATCAATGCGGAGGATGCGGCGCGGATGTTCCCGCAGGGGCATGGGGATGCCTATGGGCACTATCTCACGGCATTGAAGGGATATTACTCGTTGTTGATGAACAACCAGTTTGACTGGGTGCCGCGGATCGAGGCGGTGAACGTCCTGGGTCAGCCGGTATCGGTGGACTACACGGATGAACGCAAGTTTGCTGCTGCTGCGGCTGCGGTGTCCCGTGCTGGACGCCAGGTGTTTGACCTCACGTGGCGCAAGGATTACGAGGCGGTGGGACAGGAGGGTTGGGAATCGTTCTCGCCGACCCGGGTTAACACCCAACGCAGCTATACCAAGGGGTTGGAAGAGGTGAATCCGGAACGATTCTGGGGTCTGGATCACTGGGGCAGCCGAGTGGGCCAGGCGACCTACCTCAACTGGATTGTCGGGAATGCGATCCTGCCGGATGTGGATCCGGATCCGACGCACGAGGGGATCCAGAAAGTGGATCGGACGACGGTTCCCGAGTTGCGTGAGTTGGTGACCCAGGCGGAGGGGTTGCAGACATCCATGGAGAGCGCCGAAGGCGGACTCTCACCGTTGGGGATTCCCGAGGGTGGACTGGCGTTCGACATCAATCCGTACAAGGTGGTCGGAGGGGAGAACGGAACCCATTTCGAGCAGGTTTACGAGCGGGCTACGATGACCCTGAACAATGCGGTCTCGGCCTTTGACGATGCGAAGGATGTGACACGGCTGATGCGGTCCGAGCAGGATTCCCTGGCGGCGTTGCAAGCCAGCGTGGCTTCGCAGGAGTGGGCCTATGAGGTTGCGTTGATCGGCCTGTATGGAACGCC
>CAZDYB010000874.1:0-1889 GCA_964509045.1 uncultured Akkermansia sp. | reverse complement strand
ATCCCACTGCGCCATAACACGCACCGTGAGTGAAGAAGTGCGGCACACACCAGCCAATCGGGGCGCCTCCATCCCCATGCCGTTGCCCGGGTCCCTTGGCACCAATTCTGCCCGTACCCCGTCATGAGGAATCGTCGCCCCCGCCATCCACCCAGACACTGGCTCCACCTCCTGTTGATCATTGGATTGTTGTCCCAGAAGGCCGCTGCACAGGTCGCGTTGGTGGTCGAGAACGCCATTCTCGTCACCATGGACGATTCGTCGCCCGACCCATTCCTCGGATGGTTCAGCGTCGATGGATCCGGACGCATCGCCGGGATCGCTGCGGGGCGTCCTCCCGATTCCCTGCGCGCCACCAACCGGCTCGATGCCACCGGGAAGATTGTCATCCCGGGAATGGTTTCCGCCCACAGTCATCTGTGGTCGGCACCGTTCCGGGGCATTGCCGCCGACCAGAATCTCCTCGGATGGCTCGCCGCGGCACATGCCCCCTTCAGCGAGCATTACCAGAAGGGCGACTTCGCCGCCTACACCCGATACGGCGCCCTGGACTTCCTCTCGCACGGCATCACCACCTGCTACAACTGGGTGTGGAACGACGGCTTTCCCCAGGCGTACTTCCTTGAACAGTTCGAAGCCCAACGCGGATTGGAACAGCGTTTCGTTTTCGGCTGGGCCCTCGACGCCCGTCTCGACGAGGCCACCAACCACCGCAACCTGTCCGAATTCCTCGCCTATGCCCGTCCGCTCGTGGGTCAGGGCAGCCTGCTCGACGTATCCCTCAGCGCCCTCGGATTGCTGCGCGGACCCGAACCGTTCCCACAGTGGGAAGGGCGCTGGCTCAAGGAGTTCGGCCTCGATGCCCAGTCGCACTACCTCGAGGATCCCTCCATACAGGTCCAACAACGCGCCCAATGGAACATCCTCAAGGAAGCCGGCCTGGTCGGCACCAACATGATGTTCGCGCATTTCATCCATCCCGATGAACGCATCCTCAGGGACACCGCCGCCGCCGGCGCCCGCATGGTGTGGAATCCCCTCTCCAACGGACGCCTCGCCTCGGGCCTCGCCGACATCCTCGCCTATCACAAGCTCGGCATTCCCGTGGGCATGGGACTCGATGGCCAGGCCAGTTCCGACCTGTCGGATCCCTTCGAGAACATGCGCATGGGTCTGTATGCCACCCGCATGAAGCATCAGTCCGCAGGAGCCATGTCCACCCGGGACATCCTCGCCCAACACACCATCCGCAGCGCCGAGGTCATGAAGGTCGCCGATCGCGTGGGCAGCCTGACCAAGGGCAAGTTCGCCGACTTCCTGGTCCTGAACCCGCTTGAACCCGACATCGGCCCGCTCTTCGACGTCATCGCTTCCGTCGTCATGTGTTGCAGCTCACGCAATCTCACCGCCGTTTATGTCGGTGGAAACTGCGTCTACCGGGACGGCAGCTTTGTCCACCACGACTTTCCGGCCATCCGCCGGGATGTCCATCAACGCGTCGATCGCATGCGCACCGCGGTGGAAAGGCAGAAGCTCCCGGTGATCATCTGGCAGAAACACATGGCCAATCTCCCACGCTGCCTCGGGTGTCTCCCCGAAACCTCCGCCCCCGCCAAATGAAGTGATCCGCCCTTCGACCAACTGGGAAACTGCCTGCCCTGTTCCGGACCCAGAACCTTGTGGGCTCACCCCGCGGAATGCGACCCAGCCCAACACGGTTTTGCATTCTCCGCGTTCCCTGCGACTCCGTGCGAAACCCCGGAGCGACGAACTCCGGTCGGCGCCCCATCCAGACGGCGAGCAACCCTCGCCGCTCCGCCCCCTCCCTTTTCGTGTCCGTTCGTGTGTTTCGTGGTCCGTATTCTCCATCAGTGGTTGAACCACGAAAC
>CAZDYB010000873.1:0-1889 GCA_964509045.1 uncultured Akkermansia sp. | reverse complement strand
CCACCGGAACGCCGCGGCGCCTTGGACAGTGTCAATGGTGAGGGCTGACCCCTCAACTTGCGTGAGGCGCTGGGCGACCTGGTGGAATCGTGTGCCTGGACGCTGGCAGCGACTGGAAGAGGTTGGTGGGAGTTGGTCGGTGGAGAATGCGGGAGGTGGAGGTGGTGGACTTGGGGAAGGGTCGAAGGCGGGCAAAGTTTTGCTTGTGACAACAGGGTGCGCCCGTAGGATGCAAACGTTTTGCAAGACGCGCCTCAACCGGAAGGCTTGGGCTGAAGTACCTGAGGGGAGATGAAGACGACAACGATCAGTGCCGACAGCAATTTTGATCCAGACATGCAAACGGATCGCAATATGCCCCCTGACCCACGACTTCCCGTCACGGTGTTGTCCGGATTTCTCGGGGCCGGCAAGACTACCCTGCTCAATCACATCCTGCACAACCGTGAGGGAAGGCGGGTTGCGGTCATCGTCAATGACATGAGTGAGGTGAACATTGATGTGGCGCTGGTGAAGGGGGGCGGGGCGGCGCTGAACCGGGCGGAGGAGAAGTTGGTGGAGATGTCGAACGGTTGCATCTGCTGCACGTTGCGGGAGGACCTGTTGAAGGAGGTGGCGGGTCTGGCGCGGGAGGGGAGATTCGACCAACTGTTGATTGAGAGCACGGGGATATCGGAGCCGTTGCCGGTGGCGGAGACCTTCACCTTTGCGGATGAGGAGGGTCGCAGCCTGAGTGATCTGGCCCGGCTGGACACGATGGTGACGGTGGTGGACGCGTTCAATTTCCTGCGGGATTTCGGATCGGGTGATTCGCTGGTGGAACGGGGACAGGCGCGGGACGGTGGGGATGACCGTTGTGTGGTGGACCTGTTGGTGGACCAGGTTGAGTTTGCGGATGTCATCCTGTTGAACAAGGCGGACCTGGTGAGTGTGGAGGAGATGGAACAGGTGACGGGGATCCTGAAGGGGTTGAATCCGGGGGCGAAGCTGATCCCGGCGAGCTTTGGCCGGGTTGCAGTGGGGGAAGTGCTCAATACGGGTCGCTTCAGCATGGAAGAGGTGCGCAAGGCGCCTGGCTGGTTGAAGGAGTTGCGTGGAGAACACACGCCGGAGACCGAGGAGTACGGCATCAGCAGTTTCGTCTATCGGGCGCGGCGTCCGTTTCATCCGGAGCGTTTCATGAAGTGCCTTCAAGGGGCTTGGTCGGGTGTGTTGCGCAGCAAAGGATTTTTCTGGTTGGCGACTCGGATGGACTGGGCTGGGAGCTTTTCGCAGGCGGGGGCGGCGTGTCGGACGGAAGGAGCCGGGCTCTGGTGGGCCGCGGTGGATCGGCGTGACTGGCCGGATGACGCGGAGCAACGCGCGGAGATCGCCGCCCTGTGGCAGGAGCCTTGGGGGGATCGAAGGCAGGAGTTGGTGGTCATCGGGCAGGGCATGGATCGGGAAGGACTGACCGGGATGTTGGATGCCTGTCTCCTGACGGAGGAAGAGATGGAGTTGGGGCCGGAAGGGTGGGTGTTGAAGTTGGCGGATCCCTTTCTCGAATGGAGCGCGGTGCAGGTAGCCGAAGCGGAACTGGAGGAGGGGATTGAGATGGCCTCTGAATCGATCGTTGCATTGGGAAGGCCCGCGATTGGATGAGAAGCAAACCAAACCAGCCGCCTGCCGGAGAGTTGGTGTCCATCGGGCCAATGGCGTCGGGTGAATCCGGGGGATGTTCCGTCCAGGCGCGACTCAAGCGATGGACGCGAGAATTGTTGGCTCTGGGAGGTGAGGTCACGTTGACGGTGAGTGAACTGCGATGTCCGGATCCGGAGTGTCCGGATCTGGAAACGGTGATCGGGATTTCGGTGGAACCGGGTCATTGGCGGCGTCTTCGGTTTCGCAAA
>CAZDYB010000872.1:0-1895 GCA_964509045.1 uncultured Akkermansia sp. | reverse complement strand
GGAGCGGGGTGCATCCACGGCGGCATGCCTCAGGCGGGTCGCGAGCGCGTGATGCAGAAGTTCAAGCGCAAGCAGCTTCAGCTCATGGTGGCCACCGACGTCGCGGCGCGGGGCATCGATGTCGAGGACATCCAGGCGGTGATCAATTTCGATCTGCCCTACGATCCGGAGGATTATGTGCATCGGATAGGGCGCACGGGGCGAGCTGGGCGCCAGGGCATGGCGTTTTCATTGGCCAGCGGGCGTGAGATGTTTCTGATCCGGGATATCGAGCGTTTGACGCGTCAACGGTTGCGTCGTGGTCAGGTGCCTTCGCTGGGCGAGATCGAGGAAGCCCGGCGTCACCTGTTCGTGAAGGAGATCCGCACCACGCTTCAGTCCGGTGATTTCCGACACTACGACCGGATGTTGGAGGGGTTGCTGGAAGAAGGTTTTGACACCCTGGACGTGGCCAATGCGCTGGTGCACATGCTCAATGGCAAGGCCAAGCCGGCCGGGACCGACCCGGCCAAGGACGGGAAGCCAGCCAAGCCGGCCAGGCCCCCGACCACCGCTGTTCCGCTGGCCGCGCGGCCCAATCCGCCGGCCCGGCCGCCCCAACCTCGTCCCGCTGGCCCGCAAGGGGTGAAGCCCGTTGTGAAGCCCGTTGTTCCAGTTGCCCCGGCAGCGGTTGTATCCGCCGGGGCAGTTCCTCGCGTTCCGATGGACGCTCCGGCTTCCCCTGATTCCGTTCCGGTGATTCCTCTGGCAGCGAAGCCTGTGACGGAAGCGGTCGAGGCTGTGGCGTTGGTCCCAGACGTGGTGCCCGGTGTGGCATCGATCCCGACGCCGGTTGCGGATGTGACTTCTGATCCCGTTCCAACACCCGTTCCGGTGGTCAAGCGACCGGTTCCGGTGGTTCGTCCCCCGGCCGCCTTGCCGATTCGGCCGGGGCAACGTCCGGGAGTGGCCGGTGTGCCGGGCGTGGCTGCTGCGGTGAATCGGCCCGGCCTGCCACCCCGGGGTGCCCCGCCGCGCATGGCTCCGCCGAAGGGCGTGCGTCCCGTTCGGAGTGCGGTGGCGCCGGGTGGCGTCACCTCCATTGAGGGCGAAGGTCCCACGGTGGTGAGCGAGTTCACTCGGTTGTGGTTGAGCGTGGGCGAGGAGCACGGGGCCACCGACAAGACCCTGAGGGAATTCGTCCTGGGCACCACGGGTGAACCGGCATCGACGTTGAGGCGTGTGGATCTGCGACCGCGTCACTCCTTTGTGGAGGTGCCCACCGACCGTGCCCAGGCCGTCCTGTCCCAGCTCAAGCGTGCACCCTTCGGCGGGAATCGGATCAAGGCGAAGCTCGCCTGACCTTCTGGTGGGCTGCGGGCCGTTGTTGGCGGATTTTCGGCAAGGCAGGAGCGCCCTATCCCAGGGCAGGACGCTTCGGATTGCCCCGCGACGTGTCAGGAAAAAGTTGGTCGCCCGCTGACCGTGCCGAAGGCGGTCAGACGTTGAATCGCCTGCAGAACCCCTCGATGGAACCTTTGGTCAGGATCCTTGGAGCAAGGCTCCGGAGTTCTCCCTCGTCGTACCAGGTTGGATCAATCGGCAGGACGTTCAACCGGGCGGGAGTTGATTGACGAAGTCTTCAACACTTGAGGCAGACACGATGCACCGGGTCAGCCTTCGGAGTTCGGTCTGGTCCTGGATGCCCTTGATCCTTTGGCGAAGCAGCAGTGCGGACGGACCGAATCGGAGTTCCGAAAGATCCATCAAGGCCTCCTGCAATGCAGACACCCGGCCCTTGGCGAGACCCTCGACCTGACCTTCGACACGGCCTTGGGCTAGACCCTCTTTCCACACCAGTTGATCGTACGTGCTCAGATTTGGCATACCCATTTCCTCCTGAAGTCTTCCCAGAT
>CAZDYB010000871.1:0-1895 GCA_964509045.1 uncultured Akkermansia sp. | reverse complement strand
CCGATTCAGGACTGGGCGGTGGAATCGAAATACCCTTTGCCTGAGCGGCCCATCCACCGGCCATCAACCGCACCAGATGGGCCAGGGCGTCGTCATGGGTCCAGCCTCTTTCCGTCACGAATTGATGGGCACGTCGGTCGAGTTGCCGGGCCATTTCAAGGGAACGATCAGCCGGGCAACCGAGGGCGACAAGCGTGGCGGCGAGTTCCTCGATGGCGACGGGCATGGGATGCAAGGGGGGGAGGGAGAGGGGTGCGCCTTGAAGGCTGTCCCGCCGACAAACCACCGGCCCAGGGGATGTCCCTGGGCCGGAGTGTGGATCAGGCAACAGAGGGTCTCGGAACGATCTTGATGCTCTCCACGTGGACGCGCTGGACGGGGCGGCTGGCGGATCGTTCGCCGACATTGCGGCAGGGGCTGGCTGCGATCTTCTCAAGGGTATCCTCGCCCGCCATGAGCTTGCCGAAGGCGGTGTACTGGCGATCGAGGAATGCGGCGTCGCCGTGGCAGACGAAGAACTGGCAACCGGCGCTGTCCGGGCTGGCGGAACGGGCCATGGAAAGCACTCCACGCACGTGTTTCCGGTCGTTGAACTCCGCCTTGATCTTGTATCCGGGATCGCCGGTGCCCCAACGGCTCTCGTTGGCGGGATCCTTGGTGAGCGGATCGCCGCCCTGAATCATGAAACCGCGGATGACCCGGTGAAACGCGGTGCCGTCGTAGAAGCCGTCCCGGGCGAGTTTCTTGAAGTTTTCGACGGTTTTTGGGGCGACATCGGACCAGAACTCGACGGTCATGGTTCCGTGATTGGTCGTGATGATGGCGACCTCATCGGTCGCGGCGATCGGTGTGCTCATTGGGAAGGATCCTGGGGCGTGTCGGCAGGGATCAGGGTTGGATGGAAGCGGACTGGATGTAATCGAGCTTGGGGAAGGCCTTCTTCAGGTAGGCGTTGCCCTCTGCCTGGATCTTGCCTTGGTCGGGGCCGCGACCGCGGGGAGCGCCTTCGCCGTATTCGCCATTGATCTTGTCCACGACATCCATGCCTTCGACGACCTTGCCGAACGGCGAGAAGCCCATGCCATCCAGGTTCTTGTTGTCGACGAGGTTGATGAAGAACTGGGTGGTGCGGGTGTTGGGTCCGGCCATGGCGAAGCTGATGGCGCCGCGGGTGTTGGAGCCCTTGACGGGGTCATCCTGGATCCTGGCGTTGCGCCAGGCGGCCGACACGGCGGGATCGCCGTGGATACCGAACTGCCCCATGAACCCGGGGATGACGCGGAAGAAGGCGATGTCCTTGAAGTAGCCGGACTTGACCAGGTTGTAGAAGCGGTCGGCGCCGTTGGGCGAATGGGCGCGGGTGACTTCGATGGTGAAGGCGCCCTTGGTGGTCTCGAATCTGGCCTTGAAGGTTTCGGGAGCCTTCTCGGTGAGTTTTGCCGGGTCGGTGGGTGCGGCGGGTTTGGCGTCATCGGCCGCGAAGGACAACGAACTGAGGGCGAGGGCAAAGCCAATGCTGTGCAGGAAGCGCTTCATGGTCCCGGGGAAGTAGCCATAGACGGCGGGGAAGTCACGGGGGAAGTTGATTCCTGATCGTCTCCTTGCCCGCCGATGTCCTTCGGGGAACCCTGTCCCCCGCATGCACCGCAGTGAACCGAGCCTGAATCCGCAGTTGGCCACGCTCCCGGTATACGTCCCCGGTCGCCCCATCGAGGAAGTCGCACGGGAACATGGATTGGACCCGGCATCCATCATCAAGGTCGCCTCCAACGAGAATCCCCTGGGACCGTCTCCGCGGGCGGTGGAGGCGATGCAACGGATGCTGGGCAGCGTACATCTTTATCCGGATGGCAGCGCCTTCCATCTCAAGGAACGGTTGGCGGAGAAATTCGGAT
>CAZDYB010000870.1:0-1897 GCA_964509045.1 uncultured Akkermansia sp. | reverse complement strand
CTGAGCAGCGCCTGGCACATGCCAAGCGATTTTCATCTGGCCACCCGCTTCTTCACCCCTCCCGCAAACGACCATTTCATGGACCGACAACAACTGGGGTCATCCAACCAGGTGATCCAGTTGTGGATGTTCGGCGCCTCGATGGAACCGGGCGAACCACGGCCTCGCGCAGATGCCCGGGAATCCATCTGGTGGACCTGGGCAGCCCCGGATGACGGGCGATTGATCCTGCCCAACCAGGACCTCGCGAACATCGTGTTCGGCCTCCATCAGGGCACGGCCGTCAATCAGCTCCAGAGAATCCCGCACCGCGAACACTCCGATGGATGGAACACCGGGATGCAGTGGCCCGTGCGGCGCGGCGAGGTTCATCATCTGCAGTTCGCCGTCCCTCCGGGCCTCCACACCCCTTTGAACTTCGCCCTCCAGTTCGAACCCTACGGCGTCGCCACCACCGACCATTTCCACCAGGCCCGACTGCTCGAGGGTCCGCTCGCCCACTCCACCGAATCCGTGATCGGCGCCACCCGTGAACCCGGCGAACCCGCACATCGTTCCCCCGCCGGCGAACCCTCCAAGAGCATCTGGTGGCGCTGGACCCAGCCCCACTCCGGTCGTGCCGCCGTGCGCAATCTCCATGGAACCCTCCGGGGCGTCACCCTGGTGGCCTACAAGGGGGGGCGCATCGAAACCTTGCAAAGGGTTGCGTCCGGCTCCGACTTCCTGCTCATCGATGGTCTCGCCGGCGATACCTACCACATCGCAGCCGAAGTCCCGGCGTCTCAAGACGGCAATGTCGAACTGAGGTTCAACCTTCCAGAGCCCTCCTTCTCCCTGCGCCCGGTGCCGGGCAATCTCGTCCGCAATCCCAGCTTCGAGGCATCGGAGATCGGGGCCCCCGCCACGGAGTGGAACCAGGAACCCGGGTTCGAAGGCGTGGTGACCCAAGGAGGCGTCGATGGACGGAACCGACTCACCATCGTCACCGGTACCGTCCACCAGGACATTCCCACCGTGCCAGGCCAACCCTACCGCATCCGGGTCGCCGTGGCCGGAACCGAGTACGGGGACGGCGATGTGGACGTCAGCGTGAGGTTCGACGGAATTGAACTGGGGTTGATCCAATACCCTTTGGATTATATGCGACGCTTCTGGCACTGGCGGGAGTATCAGGCGGTGGCCACCACCGATTCCACCCGACTCTCCGTCTCCAGTCGCGGAATCTATATCGGGCTGGATCAGGTCAGCGTGGTTTCAGAACAGAGACCCCCGGTCCTCACCACGCCCCCGCAACCGGTCACCACCTTCACGGGCGGTTCGGCGGTTCTCGTGGCGGGTTTCACCGGGACCGAACCCTTGGACATCCAATGGTTTCACAACAACGCCCCGCTGCCCTGGGCTCGGGAGGGATTGATCCGCTGGGACGACGTCGCACCCACCAACGCCGGGCTCTATCACGCGGTCGCCAGCAACGCCTGGGGAACGGCTTCCTCCACACCCATTGCCCTCACCGTGGAACTGGCCGACAGCCCGCAGATCGTTCTCCAACCGGAAGGGGCCACCGTGGTCCCCGGTCAATATCATCTCCTCACCGTCGCCGCCGTCGGGACACCGCCGCTCCGATACCAGTGGTGGCACAACGGCGTCGAAATGCCCGGCGCCACCAACCGCTCCCTCCCCATCCCCCAGATCACTCCGTCCAACTATGGATCCTATGGCGTCGTGGTCCGGAACGGTGCGGAAAGTGTCACCAGTCTTCCAGCCAACCTGGTGCCCGCTCCGAATCTTCCGACCGGTGGCGCCGCCCTGAACTTCTCCGCCTGGCTGCCCACCGCCATGGCCTCGGTGAACACACCCGTCCTCGATATCGATGGCCAGACCTTGCTGAACGGTCCGC
>CAZDYB010000869.1:0-1898 GCA_964509045.1 uncultured Akkermansia sp. | reverse complement strand
GGAGCGCTCCGCTTCGTCATCGGGCTGCCTTCGGGAAGGTAGGTGAGGCGGAACGGTTGGTGGGCCTTGATGGCGGGCAGCGAGAGCCAGAGGGTGGAGCCGACCAACCGGAATTCGCCGTTGCCCTTGAGGCCATCCAGGCGGACCTCGACGGAAGCGCCATTGGTGCCGGGCTTGAAGGTGGCGGAGTTGGGGCCGACAGAGAGGTTGCGCTCGGGGACCTGGGCGATGCGGAGCATGCGCGGGCCGGAGTCGGTGGTGTATTGGATGACGCGGTTGAACCCGCCTCCGTCGTAACTGGGCTGTTCGAGGACGCCGACCTTTCCGAGGTCGTACTGCAGGACCACGCGTTGGCCGTGCCGATGCAGTCCGCGCCAGTGGCCCCAGGCGTCTGGGAGACGTTCGAAGCGGGTGGGGCGTGGGTCTTCGAGGTTGTCGGACGTGGCCCAACCGGGACCGTTGGAGGTGCTGAACAGGACGTCGCCCCAGGGTTCGGGCAATCCTTCCATGCCATCGCGACCCTTGGGCAGATGGAGGAATCCACCGGACCAAGCGGCATTCCAACGCAGGGTCATGGTGTCGAAGCTGACCGCGGCCGGGGCGGTATCGGTTCCGACGCGGAGGGTGAGGGTCTTGAGGGCGGCGACCTTCCCCTTGAGGTTGGACGAGAAGAACGGGCCCTGGTCCATCTGCTCCCATTTCCAACGGCCGGCGGCATCGGTGGGGATGGGAGGCTTGGCTTTCTGGGCCAGGAGGACGGGGCCTCCGATGAGCAGGCCGGAGAGGGCGAGGTGAAGAAGACGGGGCATGCGGTCAGTGTGCCTTGGGTTGGGTGGTTCATGGCAAGGCCGCAGACAATCCGGGGGGTGGATTGTCGGGAAGCTCGCGGCGGGGCAGGGCGCATTGGGGCACTACCCCCGGCAGGGAACGCGATGGACGCCACGGGCCTGTTGCCATCTGCAAGCGCCTTCTCCCGTTTGCCGAGATCCGGCGACCGAACGTCGCCGCTCCAGTCGGGTCCGGGTCAGAATGCGCCCGGCGGGGCGGCCCTGTCCCGAAATGCATCGCACGGGATGGGGTGGATGCCGTAGGTTTCCCGACCAGAGATGAAAGCAGCGTTGTTTCAAGAGCTCGGTCTGTCGGCCGAAGTGCTCAAGGCGGTCCAGAGGTTGGGATTCGAGCAGGCCTCGCCAATCCAGGCGGCGGCGATCCCGGTCTTGTTGGCCGGAAAGGATGTGGTGGGGCAGTCGCACACCGGCTCGGGCAAGACGGCAGCGTTCGTGATCCCGGCGATCGAGAAGCTGGATCCGTCCGCGCCTGGACCGCAGGTGTTGATTGTGTGTCCGACCCGGGAACTGGCCATGCAGGTGACCGAAGAGGTTCACAAGCTCGCTTTTTTCAAGAAGGGGATCCGGGCGGTGCCGATCTATGGCGGCCAGAGCTATGAGCGGCAGTTTTCCGAGTTGCGGGGTGGTGCGCAGGTGGTGGTGGGGACGCCGGGTCGGCTCCTGGATCATCTTGGACGCGGGACCCTGCGGGTGGATCGGATCAAGACGGTGATCCTGGACGAGGCCGACGAGATGTTGAACATGGGTTTCCAGGAGGACATCCAGGCCCTGCTGGAAGGAACTCCGAAGGAACGTCAGACGGTGTTGTTTTCGGCGACGGTGCCCCGGGGGATCGAGGAGTTGATCAAGCGTCACACCCGGGACGCGGCGCGGATCAAGATGGAGTCGCCGACCCTGACGGTTCCGACGGTGGAACAGGTGGTGTTTGAAGTGGATCGCCGTTGGAAGTTCGAGGCATTGACCCGGTTGATCGATCTTCACGACATCACGCTGGGGATCATTTTTGCCAACACCCAACGGGACGTGGCGGAGTTGGCCGATCATCTGGTG
>CAZDYB010000868.1:0-1899 GCA_964509045.1 uncultured Akkermansia sp. | reverse complement strand
GGAAACGGTGGCCGGGCCGCCCAGGATCGTGGCGTTGCCGGTGACCAGCAGATGGACCGTGGCGGTTTCCGCGGGCTCGGATCGGGCATCCACAAGGGCCTCCATCGCCACGGTCACCTCGCTCTGGCCCGACTGAAACACCAACCCCCTGCGCTGCCCGGAAACGTGCCCGCCGAACCGCACATCCGCAGCCTCGCCCGTCACCTCGGCGGTGCCGGCGCGCAGTTCGAGGGTTGCGTAGGCCCGCTGTTGGAGGAGACCGGTGCGACGAACCACGAGTTGAGTGAAGGAACCCTCCTCAACACTCACCGTCTGGTTCAGCAACTCGACCGTGATCTCCGGCACCGGATCCGTCCCGGGAACCACCTGGACGTCGTCGAGATGTAAAGACCCCGCCAGGGACGGCGGCACGATGAACGCCATTTCGGTGGTGGCTGTCGTCGCGGTGAACCGGCGCACGGCATATCGCCAGCTTCCGTCGTGGGCGAATTCCAGTGGAACAATGGCCTGGCCATCCACCTCGACCGGATCGACAGGCGCACCGTCGATCTCCACCCCCAACGCGCCCTGGGCCGCCTGTCGCAACCCGTAGGCAAAACTCAACCGGTATTCCTTTCCGGGTTCAGTTGCCAGGGCTTGCGCGAGACGCTGCGGAACGGTGCGCTCAGGGACGCGAAATGAACGGGCACCCTGTGCCGAGTAGGCCAGGTGCAACCAGGGCGCCGGTTGCTCAGCCTGCGGGGTCGAACTGTTGGACAGATGCCACGGAGCCAGGGTGGACCCCTCAAAACCGCCGTTGGACAACATCGGACCCGGCCCCTCGCCGGGATCGTCGAAGGCCACCAGGCGCGGCGGGGCGGTCCCGCGGATCGTGCCGTCGAATTGCCTGCCCGAAGGCGCCCGGTTGGTGAGGGTGGGACCGGACGTTTGTTCAAAATCGTAGGCCGCCACCAAACCCACTGGGTTTCCGTCCAGGGATTGAAGCATGGATGCGCGAACTTCCTCCGGCGTCAGTGCCCGGGACCACAGCCGCACCTCATCGATCCGACCGCGCAGGAAGGCTCCACCCGTGCCATCGGGCAACGCTGTGGCGCTGCCGAGACTCAGCGGCACCTCACTGCTGGCAGCACCCGGAAAACCCGTCCACGCCACCGTGTCCTTCAATTCGCCATCGACGTAAAGCCGCCCGGCTTCCTGATCGACCGTGAAGGTCACGTGATGCCACAGACCGTCCGCCACGAACCCCCCGCTGAGTCGGTCCGTCGGCATGTCGCCTTCCCAAAGTCGGCTGCCCCAATCGCGAAAGTGGAAGGCACGGATCCGGCCGTCAGAAAGGAACACGGTCCAACCATTGGCTGACCCCGAAATATACTTTCCCAGCACGCCCGCGTGAAAGTCGGTCTGTCTGGTCCGCAACCAAAAGCTGGCTGTGAAGGGAAACGGATTCAGCGCCGGTGCGTGGGAAATGACCACCTGCTGGTCCACCCCGTTGAATTCCATGCCCAATCCCCGGGAGGGAGGCTCCGACACCGTGACGGTTGCACCCTCACCAACCACGACGGCATTGCCGGTGCCGAGCAATCGGATCGCGGCCGATTCCGGGCCCTCGTCTCCACTGTCCGCAACCCCGGCAAGAGTCACCGTCAACTCACTCTGCCACGGCCGGAAAGCCAACCCCAGCCGCGGCCCGTCCCCGTCGGTGAACCGGATGTCCGCACCGTTGCCGTCCACGTCCGCCGTGCCGGATTCCAGTTCAAGGGTGGCAAACGCACGCTGATCCATGCGACCTGACCGGCGCACCGCCAGCACGACCCCGCCCCCCTCCAGCAGCGTGAACCGGTTGGTCAGCAGGCTGACCGTTGTTTCCGGTTCCAGCTGGGTTGCCGCTGACAGTCGGAC
>CAZDYB010000867.1:0-1900 GCA_964509045.1 uncultured Akkermansia sp. | reverse complement strand
TCATCCAACTCGTGAAGGTCATCGCCCAGTACGGTCACGGACACCACCTTGACCGTCTCGCCCGGATCGAACGTCAGGGAGCCTTCGGTCGGCAGGTAGTCCAGGTCCGCCTGGGCCTGTGAAAATCCCGAACCCGCCGCCACCGGCCCCGTTGCATAATCCACGGTCACCCGATGTGACACCGGCGCCGACAACTGGACCTGGACCTCGAAGTCCCGGGTGGTGCCGGCATCACCCTCGACATGGACACCTCCCACCACCCGCAGGCCGGGCGGTCCGGCCAACACGTTGGCCCGGGCGGACTTGTTCTTCGTTACGCTCTCCAGCGCTTCTCCGATCACCGTCGCCTCAAGCATCACAGCGCCGGGTGCAACCGGTTCCAGAACCGCTTCCACGTCCGCTTCCGTTCCTGCCGGCAGGGTTCCAAGGTCGGCCCGGATCCCGTGCGTCCCCTGCGATATCGTGCCGAAGCTTGTGGTGATCGAACGGACGTTCCAGCCCGGTGGAATCGGCAGGGTGAGAACCACTCCTGAAACCGGACGTGTTCCCTGGTTCCCGATGGCGAGCCGGACCGGAAACGGTTCCCCGATTGCCGCCCGTGTCCGGATTGTCGCCCATGCTACCGATAGATCTGCGTCACAACGCCCGATCGAACCGGCTCGGTGAAGTGTCTCGACCTCCAGCAACCCGAGTTCCCGGGTGTAAAGTCCCACTTCGTCGATCATCCCCCGGAAGTGGCCGTCTGCCAGTCGTGACCTCTGACCCCGGGTTCCGATCCAGAGCGGCGCGTCCGTGCCCGCCCAGGTTCCGCCCAGGCCGGCAATCTCGCGGGTCAACATTCCATTCACATAGACCCGCACCCTTCCGGCTCCGACCGAAAGCGCCACGTGGCTCCACTTCCCCATGGGAATGGCTGCCCGGGCGTCAACCAGTTGCCCGCCTTCGTCCGGTAGGCCGACCAATCCCCCCAACGCAAAGCAAAGGTTGCCCGCAGGAATCGTCCCCGTCGTCGCGTTGGTTCCCTGGATCGCCAAACCGAATCCCAGTGCCTCCAATGTGGTTCCGGCCAATTCCTGGAAGACGATGCCCTGGGGGGAGGCGGTCAGCGCTGTTGGACGTATCCAGGCATCGAGCGTCATCTCCGGTCCCAGGTTCGGCGGATCCTCCACCCGGACGCCTCCGGTGCCATCCAGGAGAAAACCTTGCCCCACCCGGCCCGGTCCATATCCCACCGACGCATCAACCATCCCCGGATTTCCACCCGCCGCGTCCGAACCCGTTCCTTCGCCTCGAAGCCAGGCCATCAATCCCGGTATCGGACCGGTGCATTCCCGGCCCACTTCGATCCGCACCACGCCAGCGCCGGCCTGGGTGCCCTCCACGCTGCCGGCGTAGATCCCGACCGAAATTTCCGCAGTCCCGCCCCCTGTCGCGAGGAGGTCGATCATCACATCCCGCGACTCACCCGGCGCCAGCGCCGCCAGTCCAAGCCGTGCGCTGTCCGTTTCGGGAACAGCTTCATTTCCATCGCTGGATGCGGCCTGGAACTGGACCGCACCATTCCATGCGAGTCGGACCACCGGCGACGCGATGGCGGTTGATCCGATGTTCCTGACACGAAGGACGGCGCGGGTGGTTTTTCCGGCCTCGGTTGTTGCAGGCACGGAAACGGGTTCGATGGCCGCCCTGGGTGGGCATGGGCTTGTGCCGCCGCCTTGCGCCAGCGCCTGGATCTCAGCGGATTCAAGGGGTCGATTGTAGATGCGGGCCTCGTCAATCGAGCCAACGAACCCGTAGTAGGAGCCGAACGAGGGATTCGGCAGCCCACCAAAAGCGAATGCTGTCGACGGTCCGAATGTCGGTGCGAACTCCGTCGACCCCACATGAACTCCGTCCAGGT
>CAZDYB010000866.1:0-1901 GCA_964509045.1 uncultured Akkermansia sp. | reverse complement strand
GACACACCATGCTGACGGACCAACTGCGCCTCGCTGGGCAATCGCGCGCCAACGGGATAGCGGCCATTCAGGATGGATTGGTGCAGCTCCCGGGATACCCGCCGGTGCTTTGGATCCGCGTCGGACATGCCGACATCAGGCCGCACCTGTTAGGAACAGGTCAATCACCTGTCAGGACATGAATCGGACAAGACGTGGGGACCGGGTTTGGCATGGGCAGGCCCCCCTCCATCCTCGGGTTGCTCCTGGGAACGCGACACGCGCTTCCGGACGACAAAGCAACTCACGATGAAAGACGATCGCGGACCAACGAAGGCGCTGCCGATGCTCGGCCTCCTGTTGCTGATGCTGGGCAGGCTGGCTGCGGCGGATGCGCCACCGACCTTCCACGAGACGTGGCGCCCGCAGTTCCACTTTACCCCCGTGGATACCTGGATGAACGACCCAAACGGGATGGTCTTCCACGAGGGCGAGTACCACCTGTTCTACCAGAACAATCCCTTCGGCAACCGTTGGGGCCACATGAGCTGGGGGCACGCGGTCAGCCGCGACCTCGTGCATTGGGATCACCTGCCGCTCGCGCTCGCCGAGGAGGATGGGGTGATGGTGTTTTCGGGCAGCGCCGTGGTGGACTGGAAAAACACCTCGGGCTTTGGCAAGGGAGGCAAGCCGCCGCTCGTGGCCATCTATACCGGCCACCACACGGGCAGGCCCTGGCAGAGCCAGCACATCGCGTATAGCAACGACAAGGGAAGGACTTGGACCAAGTTTGCCGGCAATCCCGTCCTGGACCTCCAGATGGCGGACTTCCGAGATCCCAAGGTCCTGTGGCACGAGCCCACGGCAAGCTGGGTGATGACGGTCGCGTTGCCCAAGGAGGCCAAGGTGCATTTCTACCGCTCGCCCAATCTCAGGCGCTGGAGTTACGCCGGGGAGTTCGGCGGGGTCGGGGCCACGAATGGGCTCTGGGAATGTCCCGACCTGTTCCCGCTGCCGGTCGAGGGGGGCGGCTCGAAATGGGTGCTCGTCGTGAACATCAACCCCGGTGGCCCAGCGGGCGGTTCGGGCTGCCAGTACTTCGTCGGTGACTTCAACGGGAAACGCTTTGTCGCGGACGCGAAAACCCATTCGGAAACGTGCACACCGCTGTGGGCGGACTGGGGGCGTGACTTCTACGCTGCGGTCTCCTGGAGCGACATCCCAAAGCGGGACGGCCGGCGTCTTTGGCTGGGCTGGATGAGCAACTGGGAATACGCCAACGACGTTCCAACATCGCCATGGCGGAGCGCCATGACGGTGCCGCGCGAGCTTCGGCTCCGCCAGACGCCGTCGGGGCTTCGCCTGCTGCAACGGCCCGTGCGGGAACTGGCCAAGCTCCGTGAAGCCGCTGGTTCCCTGCGGCGGGCCACGGTTGCCGAGGCCGACGCGTGGCTGGCCAAGCGGCCCGTTCCCTCCGGACTTGCCGAGCTGGAGCTGCGGTTGGAACGGGTTCCCAGTTCCGGCGTGCTCGCGGTCGTGTGCCGACACGGCCGCAGCGCGGAGACGCGCATCGAGGCCGACTTCGAGGCCGGCATCCTGCGCGTCGATCGCACGCGCTCCGGCCGGGGCGATTTCAGCTCCGCGTTCGCCGGGATTCACGCCGCGCCCTTGCGGGTCATCCATGGCACCCTCGATCTCCGGGTGCTGCTGGACACGTCCTCGCTGGAGGTCTTCGCCCAGGGAGGCGAGTGCGTGTTGACCGACTTGGTTCTGCCGGATTCGGCGGGGCTGGGTTTGTCGCTGGTCGCGGCCGGGGGGGCGGGCAGCCTGCACATCGACACCCTGTCCCTGTGGGCGTTGAGGCCCGCACCGTCGGTCCTGACGAAATCCACGCCATGAATGCCCTCCCAATCCTTGGGCCC
>CAZDYB010000865.1:0-1907 GCA_964509045.1 uncultured Akkermansia sp. | reverse complement strand
GCCTCAAGCTCCGCGGCGAAATGCCCCCGGAACTGATGTACGGTTGCGGCGGTGATCGCCCCTTCCTGCGCCGCGCCGGCGTGACCCTCGCCGAATTCCTCCAACTCACCTGGGATTACGGCTCCGACGACGCAGCGTTGGTCGCCGCCTTCCGCCAACGCGCCTCCCGCCCCGCCTGATCCCGCCAGGCCGCAAGAGGACGAGAGGACGCAGATGGAACGGCAGTGCAGGAAGATGGCGGCACCGGCGGTCGCGACGTCATCGAACCCGGCGCCTGGCTCGTCACCTACTGGATGGGACGCTACCACGGCTTCATCTCCGCCCCGATCACCGACGATCCCGCCCTGATCGGAGTCCGCCCCGACGAAGTCCCCCGGGGCGGTGCGCAACCGTATGACGGACCCGATCTCCCCATCCTGCCCTGACCCATCCCATGGGGGACCTCAGCCCGCCCTCGATCCCGTTTCATCTGCGCAATCTGCCCAATCTGCGGCTCACCCCCCATCCCCTCGATCATCTGCGGACAATCCCGTCACCTGTTCCGCACGTCGTAGCAGTGCAGGAACTCCTGATCCCGGAGGAACAGGCGGCCATCCAACACCACCGGATGCGTCCAGATCCGACCGCTCCGGCTCCGTTGCGAACTCTGCGGTGACAGCTTGAACCGGCTCTTTTCACTCCATCCCTTGGGCGAAGCCTCGACCAGCGCCACTTCACCCGAATCTTCCGCCAGACAGTACAGCATCCCGTCGGCAAAATGGATCGCCCCCTTGCCGAAGCCCCGCTCGGCCCACACTTCCTTGCCCGTCTTCAATTCCTGACACACCCAGGCGTAGCCATCGGAATGTCCGTAGAGATGCTCGCCCACCCGCACCACGCCGCCGTGATGATTCTTCATCACCTTGTTGTTCTCATACAGGACCGTCGGCTTGTCCCCACCCAGTTGAACCGCCTTGCAACCCACTCCGTATCCCGCCGTCACATACACCACCCCGTCATGATGAATCGGCGTGGGAATCACCGCCGTGCGACCCGGGAACTCTTCGCTCCACAACACCGCTCCCGTCTCCGGATTCAACCCGAAGAACCGCTTCTCCACCAACTGCACCAGTTGATCCCGGCCGCCATGCCGGATGTGGATCGCCGAAGAATACTGGGCTGCATCCGACAGGTCCCTGCTCTGCCACACCACCGCGCCCGTCGCCACATCCAGGGCCGCCATGGTCCCCTTCGACCCACCCGGCGTGCAATAAACCCGGTTGCCCACCACCAACGGCGACTCGGTATATCCCCAGCTCTGCAAGGTTCCGCCCAGATCCGTGACCAACGACTTCTCCCACACCTTTCTACCCGTCGCCCGATCCAGACACACCAACCCACCCTGACCGCCGATCGCATAAACCCGATTCCCGCTCACCGTCGGGGTGCATCGCGGACCGTCACCCCACCGATTCTCGTATCGTTTGCCAGCAGGTGCGGTCCAGACCTCCGTCCCGTCTGATACCCGCACGGCGATCACCAACTCCTGTTCCCCACGAAGCCCCATCGTGAAGAGCGTCCCATCGACAATCGAGTATCCCGCGTACCCCAGCCCGGCATCCTTGAAGACCCACAACGCCTTGGGTCCGCCTTCCGGCCACGACTTCAAAAGCCCGGTGTCCGGGGATCGATCCTCGCGATCCGCCCCCCGCCACTGCGGCCAATCGGCAGCAGAAACAACGACGGAACCCATCAACAACAACGAAGCCGGCACACCGACCAGAACCCGTGACAATTTCATGGGGCCATTGATATCCCCTGACGCGAACTTTGGCATCAGGGATTCCACCCCCCCGGCAGCCCGCGCCCCCGGTTCCGGCAGGACTTCACTGCTCCGAACCGGCACGCAGCCGGAAATACCGGGACGC
>CAZDYB010000864.1:0-1910 GCA_964509045.1 uncultured Akkermansia sp. | reverse complement strand
CGGATCAAACTGCCTTCTCCAGGTTGAGCCTTTGGAGTCGACGGGGCGGGCGTGCCATCGGCAGGTTCGAACAACGCGCCCCATGTCCGCCGAAGATCCCCAGCCGAATACGGATCCACAACCCGCCGATGTGACATCGGTGGGAGCAAAGGCGTTTCTGTCACGGGGCCTGTTGCTGGACCTGGAAGTGACGGCCTCGGGACGGATCGTGGACCTGGGAGCAATCCTCGGGACAGAACAGTGTCGGAGCGCAGGAGTGGTGGGATTGGGGAAGCTGGTGGAGATGTCATCCCGCGCAGGGTGGGTGATCGGCCACAATGTGGTGGCCCATGACCTGGAACGGATCCGGATCACCAGTCCGCAGCATCCGATCCTCGGTTTGCCGGCGATCGACACGCTGGTGTTGTCGCCCCTGACCTTTCCGACCAACCCGTATCACCGGCTGGTGAAGGACTATAAGTTGGTGAAGGAAAGCGCGAACAATCCGGTGGAGGACGCGCGCCTGGCCGGGGTGTTGTTTGCGGACCAATGGGCGGCACTGACCCGGATGCGGACCGACGAGGAGGACCGGTTCCAGTTCCTGCATCATCTGTTGACGGAACCGGAGGGGACCGAAGATCGGATGGCGTCGGGGTTTGTCCGATTGTTCGAGGCTATAGGTGCGGTCCGTCCGACGGTTGCCGAGGCGAATGGATTGATCGGACGATGGCTGGGGCGGCATGCGTGCATGCAGGCGGCGATCCCGGTTGGAGCAATGGCAACGCGGGATGGACGCCACGCGTTGGCCTATGCGTTGACGTGGCTGGGTGTGGCGGGTGGAACGTCGGTGCTGCCGACCTGGGTACGGAGGAACCATGCGAAGACGTCGGATTGGATCCGGATGTGGCGGGGAGTTCCCTGCACGGACACGCAGTGTGGATGGTGCCGGGTGCAGCACGATCCACAGGTGCAGTTGAAGCGTTGGTTCGGGTTCGACGATTTCAGGGCGGAACCGAAGACAGCGGACGGCGGATCGTTGCAACGGGCAATTGTCGAAGCGGGGCTGCGGAATGAACCGTTGCTGGCGATCCTCCCGACGAGCGGCGGGAAGTCGTTGTGTTTCCAGTTGCCGGCGCTGGTGCGGCATGTGCGGACGGGGGCGTTGACCGTGGTGGTGTCGCCCCTGCAGGCACTCATGAAGGATCAGGTCGACGGGCTGATCCGGCGGACCGGCAATGCGGGGGCGGCGGCGTTGTACGGCCTGCTGACTCCGCCGGAACGGAGCGATGTGCTGCGGCGGATCCAGTTGGGGGACATTGCGGTGCTGTATGTGTCACCGGAACAATTCAGGAACCGTTCGTTCCGCAGCGCGGTCCAGTCGCGTGAGGTCGGAGCCTGGGTCTTTGACGAGGCGCATTGCCTGTCGAAATGGGGTCATGATTTCCGTCCGGACTATCTCTATGCGGGACGGTTCATCCGGGAACTGTCGCAGGAATTGAAGGTGCCGGTGGCGGCGGTGGCGTGTTTCACCGCGACGGCCAAGCGCGAGGTGCAGGATGAGATCCTCGCTTATTTCAAAAAGGAGCTGGGCCTGGAGATGCGGGTGTTCGAGGGAGGCGTTGGCCGGGACAACCTGGAGTTTGCGGTGGAGGAAACGGGCGAGCACGGAAAGCTCGGTCAGGTGGAGGAGTTGTTGGAGGAACACCTGAAGATTGGGAAAGGCGGCAGTGCGGTCGTGTTCCGATCCCGACGCAACCACACCGAGCTGACCGCCGAATATCTCCGGGGCCAAGGCTGGAGCTGTGAGTTCTTCCATGCCGGCCTGACTCCACCGGAAAAGAAACGCATCCAGGACGAGTTCATTGCCGGCCGGGTGCAGGTCATCTGCGCGACCAACGCCTTCGGCATGGGGATCGACAAGGACGACGTGC
>CAZDYB010000863.1:0-1913 GCA_964509045.1 uncultured Akkermansia sp. | reverse complement strand
CCGCCACCACCGCCCACCATCCCATCGGAACCCACAACCCCCATCGCGGCAACAGCCATCCCGACATCAACTCCGCCCCCAACCAACCCCCCACCCCGTTCACCGCCAACATCCGCGCCACCCGTCCTCCCGATCCCGCCCCCGAGCCCAGCACCTTCAACAACACCGGAAAGATCATCCCCGCCGTCATCATCGCCGGAACCATCACCACCAGACCCAACCCCGCCACCCGCACAGGATATTGCCACGTCGACACCCCATACGGCACCGAGGCCAATCCCGGGCGCAACCCCAACAACACGTGCGGCCCCAACACCGCCGCCAATCCCGCCACCCACCACGCCCATGCCCAGCACTCCGGCTCCAACTCCCGCCCACGCCCCCGCCACACCACCCAGACCGAACCCAGCACCACCCCGACCAACACCGCCGTCAACACCACCGCCCCCGAGAACTGCGAATGGATGGTGACCTGCGCGAACTGCTGCTGGAACACCACCTCCAATCCCACCACCCACAACCCCGATCCAAAGGCCACCGCATCCCATCGCCACCCCCATCCTTTCCCCCCGTCCACCGATCCCACCCCGGCATTCCGATCCGTCCTCCCGCGTTCGATCCGGACAACCCGGCTTTGCAAGGCCGCCGCCACCAGGCCCACCACCGCATTCACCAGCGCCACCGTCAACGCCGTGACATCCGATCCCATCCGCGGCAACGCCCACACCGTCACCCATGCCAATCCCACAATCCCGCCCGCCGTGTTCGCCACATAAAGGACCAATGTCCCCGGCCGTCCCCCGTCCAGCGCCGCCACCACCGCCGGAAACACCCGCCCCATCGCCACCGCAGGCGGCCCCACCAGCAAGGGCGGCAACACCCAACCCAACACCCCGCTCTCCACCCATCCCCGCAACCATTCCCCAGCCGCCGTCGATGCCACCAGGAGCACCGACAACACCGCCACCGCACCTTCCGCCCACGCGACCTGCCGCCATCCGTTTCGTGAAGTCGGGGCGCGCCAGGCCGCCCAGGCCGATCCCACCGCCAACCCCACGAAAAACACGCCCACCACCCGCGCAAACGTGCCCGGGCCAGCCCCCAGCACATCCACCATCCGACGCGTCCACAGCAACTGATGTCCCAGGCCAGCCGCACCACTCAGGAACAACAACAGCAAGGCCCAGCCGGCATCCAGTCGACCCCGACTCACTTCACGAACCCTTGCCCCTTCAACCAGAACACCAGGTCCGCCACCCACGGATGCGGGTTCTCAAATGCCGGCGGACGCGTCGCCAGTCCGATCCCATGCCGACCCGCCTCATAGATGTGCAGGTCGAACTTCACCCCCGCCTCACGCATGCCCTGCGCAAACATCAGGGCGTTCTCCACCGGCACCGCCTGATCCTCCCAGGTGTGCCACACGAACGCCGGTGGCGAATCCTTCTTCACCTGCTTCTCACTCGACAACAACTCGACCAGTTCCGGCTTCGGGTCCTGCCCCAGCAGGTTCCGCTTCGATCCCTCATGCGTGTACCGCCCCAGGCTGATCACCGGATAACACAACACCCCCAGCGACGGCCTCGAACTCAACCGGTCCACCGGATCTTCCGCCCCCGCAGCGCCCCCGTCGAAATGGGTCAGCAACGTCGAAACCAGATGCCCGCCCGCACTGCTCCCCATGATCCCGACCTTCTTCACATCCACATTCCACTCCGATGCCCGATGCCGCACCAACCGCACGGCCCGCGCCGCATCCCCCAGCATCACCGGATGCCGGTATCCATGGGATCCCAAGCGGTACCGGAGCACGAAGCAGGCGATGCCCCGGCCCCGCAGGAACTCGGCATAGTCATGACCCTCATGCTGCGCCAACCCGCCATAACCGCCCCCCGGACAGATCACCATCGCCG
>CAZDYB010000862.1:0-1914 GCA_964509045.1 uncultured Akkermansia sp. | reverse complement strand
AGGCGGTGTCCCGAATCCCGCCACTGGCCTTCACGCCGAGCTTGGGGCCGACGCATTCCCGCAGCAGACGGACATCGTCGACGGTGGCTCCGCCGGTGGAGAAGCCGGTGGAAGTCTTAACCATCTGGGCGCCGGCCTCGACGACGAGGGAGCAGGCGAGGCGCTTCTGGGCTTCGGACAGCAGGCACGTTTCCAGGATCACCTTGACCGGAACACCCTGGGCGGCCTCGACAACGTCGCGCAGTTCACGAAACACGAACCGGTCATCCCCTTCCTTCAATCGACCGATGTTGATGACCATGTCGATCTCCTGCGCGCCGAGATCGATGAGGGTTTCCGTCTCGTAACGCTTGGCGTCGGAGTCGGTGGCGCCGAACGGGAATCCGACGACGGCGGCGACCATCACGCCGGAGCCTTCCAGTCGTGCGGCGGCGAGGGCGACGCGGGAGCCGTTCACGCAGACGGAATGGAAGCGGTGTTCCAGGGCCTCGGCGCAAAGTCGTTCGATGTCGACGCCTGAGGCGTCAGGTCGGAGCAGGGTGTGATCAATGAAACGGGCAAGTTCGGCGGCAGACAGCAGCATGGGGTCGAGGGTTTCTCCCCGCCGCACCGGGTGCAAGCACAGGTCCGGGATCCCGCTGGCGGACGGCGGGAATCGGAGGCAGAAAGGCGGGGTGCGCGGGGTGTGGATCATGCTGATGATGCTGGGAGTGGGATTGGGAGTGGTCGTCGGTTGGCAATGGAGCCGGGGATCGCGGGTCCATCATCGGCATGACCGATTGATCGGGCAGGTGGCGCGGGAACATGGATTGCCGCCGGCATTGGTGAAGGCGGTGGTTTGGAAGGAGAGCCGGTTCCGGGAAGGGGCACGCGGTGGGAAGGGTGAGCTGGGACTGATGCAGGTGACGGAGATGGCGGCGCAGGAATGGGCGGATCATCGGCGGGACGGGGCTTTCCATCATGAGCACACCCTGCATGCGCTGACCAATCTCCACGCCGGATGCCATTACCTGGCGAAGGTGACCCGAAGGTACCTGGCGACGGATCGGCCGTACGTGTATGCGTTGGCGGATTACAATGCCGGGAGGGGAAACGTGCTGCGCTGGATGGAAGGGGAAGCGCGGACCAACAGTGTGGCCTTCCTGGCGGCGATGACCTTTCCGGGCACACGGGAATATGTGGAGTCGATCCTGTCGCGTGCACCGGAGTACGAGCGGGATTTCGGGGGGCGTTGAAGGGGGGGACGGGGGTGCCTTGAAAGTGTCCCCGCCTGGAAAACCCTTGAACTGTTGCGAACGGTTGGTGGCCGTTCCACCGCGCCGTCCCATCCGTGCACTTCCGGCGACCGAACGTCGCCGCCGCGGACAGGGGGCAGGGGCAGGGTGCGCTTTCGGGAGATTGGCAATGGCCGGGTGACTTGACGCTCGGGAGGGGTTGTCCCCAGATTCGGCGGCTGCAAACGCAGCGGCCGGAACCGGATGATTCTCTGACGAACACACGCGCATGAGCACGCCTCACCCTTTTGAGTCCACCCTGAAGACCTTCGACCTTGGCAACGGAGCCACGGGTCAATTCCACTCCATTCCGGCCTTGGGCGAGGCCCTGGGCTTGCCTGTGAACCGGTTGCCGGTGTCGATCCGCCTGGTTCTGGAGTCGGTCTTGCGCAATTGCGACGGGCGGAAGGTCCAGGAATCCAACGTGCGCGAGTTGGCATCGTGGAAGCCGGTGGAAGTCCGGACGGCGGAGATCCCGTTCGTGGTGGCGCGGATCGTGTTGCAGGACTTCACCGGTGTCCCGTTGCTGGTGGATCTGGCGGCGATGCGTTCGGCGGTGGCGCGGATGGGCAAGAACCCGAAGATCATCGAGCCCTTGGTGCCGGTGGATCTGGTGGTGGATCATTCGGTGCAGGTGGAT
>CAZDYB010000861.1:0-1918 GCA_964509045.1 uncultured Akkermansia sp. | reverse complement strand
TAGAACGCCATCGTTCCCGGTATCCGGACCATGACCAGATGGTGCCAGTCGCGGTCGGTGACCGTCCTTGGAATCGAGCCGAGGACCATTTCGACCTGGCTGAAGATCAGCGTGCCGTCCTCGCGAAATGCCACCGAAAAGGATCCTTCGGTTGATGCCGCCAGCACGCGTGGCACCGAGGTGGTTCCCGTCGATGTCGCCTCGTTTCTCTGAAACCACAGTTCCAGGGAGAAGGTGTCCAGTCCCAGTGGTTCTGGGTCGGCCACCAGCAGCGATGATGCGCCACCGTCCAGCTTCAGGACCCGCCCTCGACCCGGTGGGCCATCTTCCCAACTGGCCGTGCCACGCAGGACCCCTACGCCCCCGCCAACCTCGTCGCGTCCGGTCCCGTCCATCGGCCAACGCCCCACCATTCCCGGAATCTCGACGCATCCATCGATCACTGCGACGGTCAACCGGTCGCTCGATCCTTCCAGATCCAATCGAAGTTCCCGCGCCCCGGCCTGACCGTCCGCCACGGCCTGGAGTCGCACCTGGGCCGTTCCGCCCGCCGGCAATTCCGGAATCGTCACCACCACTGATCGCTCCCCGACGACCGTCGACCCGACCGTGCTGATCCCCGAAAGGAACCGGAGCCCCGGGGCAGCGGTGAATGTCGCCACCCGGTTCCCCACACCTGCTCCCGACGCATTCCTGATTTCTGCCTTCACAGCGAACGGCTCTCCGGGCAACACGCTGCCCGCTGTCATCCATCGGAAATCCATGGCCTCCCCGGGTCGCTTTCCCGCCGACCCTGCCGCGTGGACCTGCTCGAAATAGCTTCCCGGCAGTGCTCCCCGATGAAACGCGATCTCGTCCAGCATTCCGCGGAAGGTTCCGGACACACCGAACTCGGACGGATCCAGCCCCCCGATCGCATAGGTGCGACTGTGCAGAAGTCGCGATGCAAAGGTCGCCACACCTGCCGCCCGGCCATCGATGTAGAACCGTACCGTCTGACCCGACCGTGTGACCGCCACATGATGCCAGTCGAGATCCTGAATCCTGCCTTCGCTCAACACCGCCGTGTCCGCTGCAACTCCCAACAGCAGGTTTCCCGCGGATGGCGAAGTACATGGAACCCGGCCCGGTTCCGTGCAGGATCACTCCGCGGGTACCGTCCACCGCTACCGTGCCAAGACGTGTCCGCCGGATCCAACCCTCGATGGTGAACGAGCCCAGATCCACCGTCGCCTCGTCGACCTGGAATCGCAGCCCCGCCCCGGGAACATTGGAAAATGCCAGTCCTGACCCCACCCGACCCGGTTCAAACTGGACTCCGACCGCGTCGAATCCCGCCGCCGAACCCGCCCCGATCGATGCCGTTGATTCCAGTCGATGCCAGAACACGACGTTGGGCCCAATCGGGTGGGGAGAGGAGGGTGTCGCAGCTCCAGCGCCGCCACCGATGACCAAAAACAAAAGAAGTCGACCGAGCACGGACGTAAGCCGGGCGCACCACGATCTCACAACTGTATTCATGAGCAGATGACTCTTGACGGATCGCAGATCACAACCGGGTCGGGTCGGGGACGTACCCTGCCAACCAACCAAGCTTCAGCAAGTCGGATGGTCGCATCGCACGCACTGCATCGGACCAAGGTCGGGCATTGTCGTTCCGCGGAAATCTGAAGAGGCCTCACGCGCCACCGATTTGTGACTCAATGCCGGTGATCGAATGGAGCCTTCTCTTCGATGAACCACGCGGCCCTGTCCCGAGGGGTGAGGCGGTTCTGGCATTTGGCCGGGAGACGGCGGGAACTGGAGGATTTAGTGGGTCGATTGCGGGTGAAGTGTCAGAAATGGGAATGCCCCCACGGCCCCCCCCGTCGCATGGTATGAAGGGGGTTGGTATGGGTGGCGAGGGCACCTATTCCCG
>CAZDYB010000860.1:0-1920 GCA_964509045.1 uncultured Akkermansia sp. | reverse complement strand
CGCGCGAGTTGCTGGCTCGGCCGGTACAGGCAAGACGGTGGTCGCCATTCACCGGGCAGCGTCCTTGGCCCGCCGACATCCCGACAGCCGCGTGTTGTTGACGACGTTTTCCGACCCTTTGGCAATGGCCTTGCGTGCGAAACTGCGGCGGTTGATCGCCCATGAGCCAAGGTTGGGCGAACGTATCGAAGTCGAATCGCTCGGGACGTTGGCGTTGCGGATGGCCAAGGTTCACCTGCCCGACGCGCGGTTGGCGGAACGCGGCCTTGTCGTGAAGCTCGTCTCGGAGATGGGGGCGGCGGAGCCGCACCATGGATTCAGCCATCACTTCTTGCAGTCCGAGTGGGACCATGTTGTGGACGCATGGCACATCCTTGATTGGGAATCCTATCGGGACGTGACGCGGTTGGGACGGAAGATGCGGCTCCCCGAGAAGCGTCGCGCGACGCTCTGGGCGGTGTTCGAGCGCGTGCGCCAAGCCCTGGGTTACCAGCGGCTGATGACATCGGCCGCGATGTTCACCCTGCTGGCCGACGTGTTCCGACGGGGGCGGAATCACCCGTTCGACTATGTCGTGGTGGATGAATCCCAGGACCTGTCCGTGTCGCAGGCGAGGTTCCTCGCTGCCTTGGGCGGAGGCCGCCCGAATGCACTGTTTTTCGCGGGCGATTCCGGCCAACGCATCTTTCAGCAGCCCTTCTCGTGGAAGTCCTTGGGCATCGATGTCCGTGGCAGGTCCAAGACGCTCCGGATCAACTACCGGACATCCCATCAAATCCGACTCCATGCAGACCGATTGCTCGGGGCGGCGGTCACGGACGCCGATGGCAACGTCGAGGACCGGAGCCGCACGGTCTCGGTGTTCAATGGGCCATCCCCGGTGATTGGCACGTTCGACACGGCCGAAGCCGAGATTCGTGCTGTCGCCTCATGGATTAAGGAACGACGACGGCTGGGGGTGAGCCCGGACGAAATTGCGGTCTTCGTTCGTTCGTTGGCGCAAATGGAACGTGCACGGGCTGCGTTGACGGAGTCGGGAGCCCCGCACTGCTCGGCCGACGAGGCGGCCGGGACCAAGCCCGGGCACGTGACCGTGGGCACCATGCACCTGGCCAAGGGACTTGAATTTCGTGCCGTGGTGGTGATGGGGTGTGACGAGGACGTCATCCCTTTGCAATCCCGGATGGAGCAAGTTGGGGACCCTGGGGACTTGCAAGAGGCGTATGACACGGAGCGCCAACTTCTCTACGTGGCCTGCACACGCGCCCGGGACCAACTGCTGGTGACTGCGGTCAAGCCGGGGTCGGAGTTCCTGCGTGATTTCGAGAGCCAGTGAGCGAGGCCCTCACACCCCAACCATTTCCAGGGCACGGGATCGACGCAATTGTGGTACGCCTGTTGCACGGCGCCTTGCGATTTTGGTGCTGGGGCCAAGAGGTCCGAGGCGGACTTGGGATGCAAAACCGAGATGGGATTCGCGGAGGTGAAGGTGGGGCATGAAGCGAAAGCAGGTGAACATGGAAGAGGATGATTTGTTCAACTGGAAAAGGATTCGGGACAACGCGAACAAGACGGCGGACATGCTGGAGAAGGTCTCGGACATGGCGACGAAACGGAGGACTCCCATGGACGTTGGAATCGCGGGCGCCGGTAGCGTGCCGGCGGCTCAAGATGCCGACGATGCTGCCCGTGCCCAATCCGAGATGGCAGAAAGCACCCGAGCGGGGGTGGACCCGGAGTTGATTGCGATCGGTGTTAGTATTAGCTCGACTTACGTGAATGCGGGCATTCGTCGGTTTGAGGACTATGCGCGGCAAATGAAGCACAAAGCACCAGACCTTTGGGATAAGATCAAGCCGTACCTGTTGCCCTTCCGGTCGTGCGCCATCGTCAACGTCAAAGGTGCCGAGGAACTCAGCC
>CAZDYB010000859.1:0-1920 GCA_964509045.1 uncultured Akkermansia sp. | reverse complement strand
GCGTAGGTGTAACGACGCTTCGAATGGATCACCGCCCGATGGAACTGCGCCTTGCGCACGCGTCCATCCGGCCCGAGCCGGAACTCGACACACTGCGTCAACCGGTCCACGCCGGGCTTGAGCGAACACAACTCATTGCTCAATGCCTCCGGCAACATCGGGATCACCCGATCCACCAGATAGGTCGAGTTGCCACGCTCACGCGCTTCCTGGTCCAGTGCCGAACCCGGCTTCACATAATGCGCCACGTCCGCCACATGCACCCACAACCGCCATCCGCCATCCGACTCCTTCTCCACGCAGATCGCATCGTCGAAGTCCTTGGCGTCATCCGGATCGATCGTCACCACCGAATGCTCCCGGCAGTCCAGTCGCCCCACCAGGTCCCGTTCCGTCACCCGGTTCCCCACCCGTCGGGCCTCGGCATCCACCGCGTCGGGA
Organism: uncultured Akkermansia sp.; assembly: GCA_964509045.1. Taxonomy (GTDB): domain Bacteria; phylum Verrucomicrobiota; class Verrucomicrobiia; order Limisphaerales; family UBA9464; genus UBA6176. The sequence continues at coordinate 1,479 of CAZDYB010000859.1, read as the reverse complement.
AATCGCCCTTCCAAAGCGTATTGCCGCAGCACCGACAGCATGTCGACGCCCTGCTGATCCGGTTTGCCCAGGATCTCGACCACTTCGCCTTCCGGATTCGCACGACGCGATTCCCACAGGCGCAGTTCGACCACCACCTTGTCGCCCGGACCCGCCCGGCCCGCACCGCCGCCCTTCGGCTCCGGCACATAGAACTCGTGCGGAATCCGCGGATCATCCGGAATGACGCGGAGCACTCCTGAACCCCGATGCAGGGTGCCCACGAACCGTGTGCGGCGGCGTTGCAACACCCGGATCACGCTGCCGGTCGAGCCCGACGGATCCTTCACCACCAACACCCGGTCCTCGTTCAAGGCCGTCCCGGTGTCCGGTTCGGCAACCATCACTTCACCCGCTTCCGCCTGGTCCGGCACCAGTCGGCCCTTGCCCTGGCGGTTGATCCGGATCCGGCCCGTGACCATCCCGGCATCGGCCGGTCGGACGTACCGGTCGCCCTTGATCCGGACCAACACCCCCTCCTGTTCCAGATCGCCCAACAGTCCATCCAGCTCAGCCCGACGACGCGGGGTCCATCCCAGGCGATGCAGCAGGGTGGCGGCATCCGCGGGCAACTCGTCCGGCTGCGACAGCAGTCGGTTCAATGTCTCATTCATGAAATTTCAGGTGCGTTTGCCGGCTCAATCCCGGTCCCAGCAGTCAGCGCTTCTTCAGCAGCCCACCGTGTTTCATCCAGTCGGTCGCACGATCCGGCCAGGTGGTGACGGGCAGTTCTGTCCGTCGCAGACCGTAACCATGCCCCCCTTTCGGATACAAATGAAGCTCCATGGGGACCTTCTGCCGCTGCAATTCCCGCGCATACCCCAACACGTTCTCCACCCGGACCGGATCATCCTGCGTGATCACCATCAGCGTCGGTGGCGTTGCCGCCGTCACCGGCAGCTCCGGCGAAACCTCATCCCCCTTCGACGCCACCGTCAGGTACGCCGGATAGATCAACACCGCGAAGTCCGGTCGCGACGCCAGGTCATCCGCCGCATCCACCCGCGGATAGCTCCGTTCGTTCCCGCGATTGCCCAGCACCGCCGCCAGATGGCCCCCGGCCGAGAAGCCCAACACCCCGATCCGCCCCGGATCCAGTCCCCATTCCCCGGCGTTCTGCCGCAGCAACCCCATTGCCCGCTGCGCATCCTCCAACGGCGCCGCATGTCCCTCACGCCCTTCCCGCTTCGGGACCCGGTACTTCAACAGCACCCCGGTCACCCCGATCGAGTTCAGCCACTCGCACACTTCCGTCCCTTCGAGATCCCACGCGAGGATGTGATATCCGCCCCCGGGACAGACGAGGACACTGGTACCGGTGTCGATTTCCGCCGGGGGCCGGTAGATGGTCAGGGTCGGCTCCGAGACATGCCCCAGCCGGATCAGGCGTCGGCCGGCGATGTCATTGTCGGTCGGTTTGGTCAGGTCGCGCTCGATCTC
>CAZDYB010000858.1:0-1944 GCA_964509045.1 uncultured Akkermansia sp. | reverse complement strand
CGTCGCTGCTCAATGACGCGCCGTCAGGCGTGCCTGGAATGGAGCCGAAGCGCAAATCGGCGCGTTCACTGGAGCAGCCTGGTTCGACACCGCTTTCCGCCTCCCATTGACCGAAGCGCGCGGCGATGAATGTGGCGAGGTCTCGACGTCTTTGTTTGTCCACGTCCGGGGCGATCCCCTCCGCGGCGAGCAGGGCATCGGTAAAGACGTCGGGGCCTTGTAGCACAACCGGCCGGAAACGTTCGATGTCGCGGATCGCCATGCGGAAGCCAGTCTTTTCACAAGGAACTACCAGCAGCCAACAGACCTGACTAGGGGAGGGATCCGGAGCGTGCCGCTGGCCTGCGAGGGGTTTCACGCTTCGAGCATTCATGGGTTGCGTCGGTCGAGGCTATTGGGTGTCCCGCTGATCGAAGGCACCGCGGATCTCTTCGGCCGCCGACTCCTCGACGATCAACCCCGGGCATCTTACACCCTTCCCGCAGCGGTTGGCTGCGAGGCCATATGGCGGCGACGGAGTCCGAGACATCCGGACGGGCCATCCGTCAGCGTTCTTGAACTGAATGGCAGCAGAATGCGATCGGCAAGGTCGCCAGGTCGTTGATGTGCTCGTCCCGTTTGCCCGTTTGCTCCGGGGCGGAGACGGTGGGTGTTTCGAAGGCGATGAGATCTCCCGTGGTGTCCGGTCCTGGGGGTTCCCCTGTCAGGATGGACGTGGCGGCTTGGCCGGGTTTGGGTCGGTACGGCATGGACGGATGGGGGACTTCCGCTTTGGACTTCCTGCGCCACCTGGTTAGAAACTGCGGCGTCGCATGACCTTCGTCCTACATCGTGTTTCCCGGATTGCGGGAGGAGCTTGCCGATGACCTCCGGTTGGATTGCCCTGCTGGACGACCTGACGGCGTTGACCAAGGTGGCGGCGTCCTCGCTGGATGACGCGGCCGGTCAGGCGGCGAAGGCGGGCAGCAAGGCGGCGGGCATCGTCATTGACGATGCCGCGGTCACCCCGCGCTACGTGGTCGGCCTCGCGGCGGAACGGGAGCTGCCGATCATCGCCCGAATCGCCATCGGTTCCCTGAAGAACAAGCTGATGGTGCTCCTGCCCGGAGCCCTGGGGCTGAGCCTGGTCGCGCCCTGGGCCATCACGCCGCTGCTCATGGCCGGCGGGGTGTTCCTGTGCCTGGAGGGGTACCACAAGGTGGTGGACCTGATCCGGCCGGAAGTCGTCGGTCCCCAGGGCCCCGACCCCGCGGTGCCGTCAGCGGAGGCACTGGAGAAGGAGCGGGTGAGCAGCGCGATCCGCACGGATTTCATCCTCTCGGCGGAGATCATGGCCATCACCCTGGCCTCGGTCGCCGCCTCGCCCTTGTGGCTTCAGGCCACCGTGCTGGGCGTCGTCGGCGTGGGCATGTCGCTGCTCGTTTACGGGGCCGTGGCCATCATCGTGAAGGCAGATGACGTTGGCGTGGCCCTGGCCCGGTCCCGGCAGGGGACGGTGCGAGCCGTGGGACGGGGCATCGTCCTGGGCATGCCGGTCTTTCTGAAGGGCCTCAGCCTCGTGGGCATGGTGGCCATGCTCTGGGTGGGCGGCGGCATCCTGATCCACGGGCTGCATGAGCTCGGGGTGCACGGCCCGGAGGAGGCCGTGAAGCGGGCCGCCGAGGCCGTGGCCCGCCGCGTTGAAGGCCTCCGGTCGCTCCTGACCTGGCTCGTCGGCGCCGGTCTCGCCGCCGTGCTGGGCGTGCTGGTGGGCGCCGGGGTCGCTCCGCTCTGCCACCACCTTCTGGTGCCAGCCTTCGAAGGACTGAAGCGGCGCCTGCGGCGGACGCCCGTCGCCTGAAGGCCATAGGGCGCGGCGCTGCGCGTCCTTTCCCTTGGGAATCCCAGCGCCTGGTTCGGCCACTTGAATCTCATGCTGAGTGTCTCAGAGCCCGTCTGAAAACT
>CAZDYB010000857.1:0-1945 GCA_964509045.1 uncultured Akkermansia sp. | reverse complement strand
TGGAGAGTCTGCGGATGGCTATGAAAGTCTACCTATGAGGCGCGCCGGACACCATTGCGAGGACCAATGACTGTGTCTCCCCTCTCCCTCGTCAAACCGGACATGGAGATTTCCCCCATCCGGCTTCCGTCGGGACCGACTCTTCCGAATCGCTCTCAGAGCATCGTCAATCCGAGGTGTTGCAGGTGGTCACGCAGGCTGCCCCCTTTCGGGCCACGCCACGAGCGTTGACTGCGTCGCCCCAGGTGCGCTCGCAGCCTCTCTTCGACGAAGTGATTCAGGTCGCGGAAGCTCTTCCGCAGATATCCCAGGCCGAAGTACTTACTCCAACCCCGGCGATGTCGGTTGATCCGCTCGATCAACTCCACCACCGGCGTCATGCACTGTTTCGCATCCGTCATCGCCCTCAGTGCCTCCCGTTCCCGGGCCTGCGCTTTGGGCGAGGGTTCCCAATTCCAATACCTTCGCCCCCGTCCCAGTAGATCCCGGTCATAGCGGAAGGGGTAGCCAAGGAAAGCCAGGGACTCCCCGGATTCCGTCAATCGGATCACCCGGGTCTTCTCCCGGTTGATCGTAAGTTTCAGCCACCCCTCCAATTTCCCTTCGATCCACTCCTTGAGTCGGGGTCCGATGTATCGCGCCATCACCACGAAGTCGTCCGCATAGCGGACCAGCTTCGCTCCAGCCCTTCGGGAGGGTCCGTCCGCCCTTTCAAACAGGTGGTCGAACCAGTGCAGATACATATTTGCCAGCAGCGGACTCAGGACCCCTCCTTGCGGAGTGCCCCGGTCGTTGCGTCCCACCGTCGGTGGCTTGCCGTCCTTCGACGCTTCCACCACCGCCGCGTTAAGCCACTGCCTGATCAATCCAAGGACTGCCCCATCCACTACGCGCATCCTTACGCACGCCATCAACTGGTCGTGCGGGATCGTGTCGAAGTAGCTGGCCAGGTCCGCGTCGTACACGGCTGTCCGTCCTGCCTTCAGGTGCTGGTGGATGATTCGTAGGGCGTCGTGTGCCGATCGTCCGGGTCGAAACCCGTGGGAGCAATCCTCGAAGTCTGCCTCGAAGATCGGCTCCAGGATCAGCTTCACCGCCGCCTGTACCACCCGGTCCCTCACCGTCGGGATTCCCAACGGCCGCAACTTCCCGTTCGCCTTCGGGATGTACACCCGCCTCACCGCTTGGGCTCGGTAGGTCTTTTCCTTCAGCGCCGTTTCGATCTCCTGCAGGAATGCGGCTTCCCCTTCCGGCGTCGCCGCAATCTCCTCGATGCTTCTGCCGTCCACGCCAGCGGCCCCGTCGTTGCGCCGTACCGCCGCCCAGGCGGCTTGCAGCGTGTCCGATCGGCACACCAGCCCGTACAGGCTGTAGAAGCGGTATCGCTTCTGCTCTTTAGCTTTCCGGCCCAGCTTCTGTCTCAACTCCTGAAGTTTCGGCGGCAGGATTGCTTCCCGAAAGGAAAGCTCATCCCCCGCTTGGTCTGTCGTAGGAATTTCCATTCCAATCAGCTCCAGTTGTCTCTCACTCGGCTTGGTCCCGACCAGGGCTCCTTCGCTCCCTGCCGACTTGATCGGCAGCTCAACGCTACTACGAGCCCATCCGACTCCTCGCTCCAGCCCCTCCCACGGTTATGGTTTCCCGGTTCGGGTCGACGGTCCTCATCGGACCACCCGCTGGAGCGGGTCTCCCAAGTTCCTGACGGATCTTTCCGCACGCGCTGTCTCCAACCACCCCGGGGAACCCAACGGATGCACTCGGTCGAGTCTTCTCTGTCGGTGCTGGCTTCACCACTATCTGGCGGGCTGACCGTTCCCATTAGCGTAACGAGGCCGAATCGAGTTCGCATGACACTACGGCTCGTGCGTTTGCCTCGCCCAGCTTGGACGCCAGTGGTTTCCCACCAGACGCCTTGGGTCCGGCTACATGGTTCTCGACCTTCTTC
>CAZDYB010000856.1:0-1945 GCA_964509045.1 uncultured Akkermansia sp. | reverse complement strand
TCATCGCTTGGCTCCCTGTCCGGAGCGCCATTCCTCGATGCGTTCGCGGAGGGATTGATGGATGAGCAGGGCGGTGTCGGGGCCGCAGGAATTGACTTCGCCGTAGGGGGAGCCGGGGGCACCAAAAAGGTAGGGCGCTTTCACATCCCACTCGGACTTTGGAATGATGTAGCCGATCTCGTCGTTGGCCAGGCCGAACACGAATCGGATGCGGCCGGGCATGAGTTCGCGGAGCGGTGGGACTTCGAGGGGTTCGATGTCGAAATCGCCGCCGGGGGCGCGGAGGACGCCGCCGTTGACGATCTCGGGATAGATTTCGCCGGGAATGCAGGCGAAGGAGGCGTCGCCCAGGGTGATGAGGGCGACTTCGGTTCGGAAATGCATCCATTTGGAGTGGCCGCGATCCAGCAGACCGAGGAAGGAGGCGAAGAGGAATCCGTTGTTTTCGAGTCGGACGTCGTGGGTGCGCGCATGGACGGTGAGCGGGGCGGTGTCGACCGAAGTTGCGTTGGTGGATCTGATGCGGTCGAGGATGCGCATCACGAGTTGGTGCCCGACGGCGAGGGTCTTTTCATGGGAAGGCGTCTTGAGGATTTCGCCGGTGACGGGATTGGTGACTTCGGTGGAAGGGTGGGTGGTCATGAGACCGCCGACAGCGCCATTGACGAAGAGGTGACGGCCGCCGAGGCCGGGTCGGAAGAGGCCGTTGGTGCCGGGGATACCCTCCGCCAAGGCGGTGCGGATCACGCCGGGGAAATCGGCGGTGATGTCGCGGGAACCGGCCCACGGCGTTTCGGGATGGTTCCCCCAGCCGACGAGTGTGCCGAGGGTGGAACCGTTGGTGGCATGGGTGAAGTGGAGGAGTCGGAGATCGGCGTCGTACACCTCTGGTTTGCGCGTGTCCTTCACCAGGCCGGCGGGGTCGACGGGAATTTCATGGATGGCCATGCGGGCGGGCGTGAGCTGTTCGATGGCCTGGCCGACTGCGGTGACACAGGATTGGATGACGCGGTCCCTGTAGGCGGGATCGACGCCGGACTTGAGGATGCTGGGACCCCAGAGGCCCATCAGGTCCGGGGTGGAATGGTTGTGGGTCGAGCAGACGACGACATAATCCAGTTTCCAGTCGGCGGGGATCCGCTCGCGGACGCGGATGACGTCGTCGTGGAAGAACCCGATGGAATCGATGGCGACGATGCCGACCCGGGCATGGCCGCTGTCGAGGACGAGGGCGGAGGTGACGAGGGGATCGTTGATGCGGAGTGCGGAGCGGTTCTGGGAGAAGCCGGCGAGCCAGACGGGTTTGTCGGGATTGGAGATGTCGGGGGTGATGTCGACTTCACCGAAACCGATCTTCAATGGGCGTGGGTCGGCGATGGCGCTGCGTCCATCTACCGCCACTTCGACGGTATAGCCGGGGAACCGATCGCGGGTGACCCACATGAATCGGACGGTGACGAGGCTCCCGGCCAGGATGAGGAAGAGGAAGAGGGAGGTGAAGATGCGGCGCAGCCAGGAAGGGCGTGCCGGGGCAGGGGAAGCGAGGTCGGCCATGGGGTGAGGAAAACAGCGGGAACGGGAATTTGAAATGGAGGAAGTGGGTGGCCATCCGGCATCGCCTCCTTGATGAGCAACGAAGGGTGCGGCACGGGGAGGCGGGAACAACCAAGGGGCGAAGGGCCAAGCCGGGGAGGGGTTGAACAACCAAGGGGCAAAGGGGCCAAGCCGGGGAGAGGTTGAACAACCAAGGGGCGAAGGGGCCAAGCCGGGGAGAGGCTGAACAACAAAGGGGCAAAGGGGCCAAGCCGGGGAGAGGTTGAACAACCAAGGGACAAAGGGGCCAAGCCGGGGAGAGGTTGAACAACCAAGGGGCAAAGGGTGCCAGGAAGACCGTACTTCAAAACCCACAATCATCTGCGTAATCGGCGAAATCTGCGGCTGCCCC
>CAZDYB010000855.1:0-1961 GCA_964509045.1 uncultured Akkermansia sp. | reverse complement strand
GGCGCAGGGGCAGAGTTGGAGGAGACGTTCGGCGAGTTCGACGGCGCGGTAATGGACGGCGGCGAAGTTGGCGCCATCAGTGGCGGCGTGGGCGGCGGCGGCGAGGATTTCGGGTCGGGCATGACCGGGGAGGGCGGCGCCCCAGGCCATGGTGAAGTCGAGGAATTCGCGGCCCTCGGTATCCCAGACGCGGGGACCTGCGCCGCGTTGGAGGACGGGGACGAGTTCGGGTGGGAGGCCGAACTCGCCGTTGGAACCGGCGGGGAGGGCGAGGAGGGCGCGTTCCCGCCAGGAGCGGGAAGGACTGGGTTGTGGGGAGTTCACCAGGGGAGACTGAAGGTTTTGACGTAAGAGTAGCCCTTGATGGCTTCGATGACGCCTTCCTTGATGCCGAGGCCGCTGTCCTTGATGCCGCCGAAGGGGCTGGATTCGACGCGGAACCCGGGGACTTCGTTGATGTTGACGGTACCGCAGCGGAGGGAGCGGATGGCCTTGAGGGCGGACTCGAGGTTGGTGGTGACGACGCCGGAACTGAGGCCGTAGGCGGTGGAATTGGCGAGCTGCAGGGCATCGTCGAGGTCCTGGACGACGACGATGGGGGCGAGGGGACCGAAGCTTTCGCAGACGATCATGCGGGCATCGCGGGGGACATCGGCGATGACGGTGGGTTGGAGGAGGGCGCCGCGGCGTTGACCGCCGGCGAGGATGCGGGCGCCGGCGCTGACGGCCTCGGTGAGGACGGCTTCGAGGTGGATGGCGGAGGCTTCGTCGATGACGGTGCCGACGCGGGTGGCTTCGTCGAAGGGATCGCCGCAGAGGTACTCGGCGGTTTTGGCGACGAGGCGACGGGTGAATTCGGGGGCGATGCCCTGTTGGACGAGGATGCGTTTGACGGCGGTGCAGCGTTGGCCGGAGTTGCGGAAGCTTCCTTCGGCGGCGAGGAGGACGGCGAGGTCGAGATCGGCGTCATCGAGGACAATGAGTGGATCGTTTCCGCCGAGTTCGAGGACGAGTTTCTTGTAGCCGGCGGTGGCGGCGATGCGTTTGCCGACAGGAACGGAACCGGTGAAGGCGACGACATCGACGTCGGGATGGCGGACGAGGATTTCGGCGACTTCGTGGGTGGGTCCGAGGAGGACGGAGAGCATGGGGCCGGGGAGGCCGGCTTCGAGGAGGAGATCGGCGAAGCGGAGGGCGACGAGGGGGGTTTTCTCGGAGGGCTTGAGCACCATGGGAGTGCCGGCGGCGATGGCGGGGCCGACCTTGTGGGCGACCTGGTTGAGTGGATGATTGAACGGGGTGATGGCGACGGCGCAGCGCAGGGGTTCCCGGGTGGTGAAGATCTTGCGGGGCTTGCCCTGGGCGGAGATGTCGCAGGAGAAGATCTGGCCGTCGTCGCGCAGGGATTCCATGGCGGCGAAGCGGAGGACATCGACGGTGCGCCCCACCTCGTAGCGGGCTTCGCGGAGGGCGAGACCGGTTTCAGAGGTGATGAGGCGGGCGAATTCCTCGCGTTGGGCTTCGAGGAGATGACGGGTCTTCTCGAGGATCTCGGAGCGTTGGAATCGGGTGGGGGTCTGGGTGAAGGCGACGGCGGCGGCGATGGCGGCCTCGGTTTCAGGACGGCCGACGGTATGGACGGCGCCGACGGTCTCGCCGGAGTACGGATGACGGACGGTGAGGAGGGGGCCGGAGCCGGCGGGTTGGCCGGCGACCCGGCAGGAGAGGGTTTGCATGAGGACAGTGATGAACCGATTGCGCGTGGGGCCGATACTTGCAATTGGGAGCTGGGTTGCCATCCCCTGAAATCGGGGACCTGCTGGATGACGATGGTTCCAGACGTGCAGCGGGGGTGGTGGGTGGGATAGCCTGGCGGCATGCGAGGCGTGCTGGAGGGTAAGGTGTTGGTGGTGATGGGGGGCACGAGTGGACTGGGGCTTTCGGCGGTCCGGGCCTGTGTG
>CAZDYB010000854.1:0-1963 GCA_964509045.1 uncultured Akkermansia sp. | reverse complement strand
GTCGGACACACCCGGCACCGCGAACGCCGTCCTCGTCCGGGGATCCAGTCGGAAGGATCCATCTGCGCTCACTCTCAGCCGAGCTCCCGATGGCAGCAGGAGGTCAACGTCCACAAGATCCGTCCCGCCGTTGACCACAACCACCCGCAGCGTGTCTCCGTCCGCATCCGAGTCGTTCCCCAGCAGGCCGGGGATCGACACGACCAACTCCGCATCCTCGCTGGTTGCGTAGGCATCGGGTGCGGCCACCGGCACGTCGTTCACCGGCGTCACCGTGAGGTTCACCTGCACCGAGGTCCCCAGGGATCCGTCGGAGACCTGGACGAAGAACCGGTCCGGGCCCGAGTAATTGGGCGCGGGGGTGTAAACCAGGTCCGGCGAGGTGCCGCTCAGCGTGCCGTGCTGGGGCTGCCCGCTGACCAGGTACTGGGTGATGCCCCCGGCGTCCGGATCGAGCCGGAACAGGACTCCGTGATCGCCCGGACCGCCCCGCGACGTCACGCCATACACCGTCCCGTCACCATCCACCCAGACCCCCGTCCGCGGCTGGATGCCGTCGCCGGTATTGATCCGGAAGTCGTGCAGCAACTCGTAGTGGCTGCCCGACGGATGGATCCGGTACACGGCCCCGAAGTTTCCGCTCCCGCGGGTGGTGCCATACAGCAGTCCGTCCGGACCCAGCATGAGCGATCCGCGCTCGGGATTGCGGCCATCGGGATACGCATTCGTGAACGACCGCAGCACCTGGTAACCCGACCCGTCCTGGGCAATCCGGAAGATGGTTCCGGCTCCGGTCGCCCCGCCCGAGAAGGTGGTTCCATAGAGAGCCCCGCCCGGACCGACGAGCAGGTCACCCGACGGCGACTGGCCGTCACCGGCCGAGGTCCCGAAGTGATGCAGCACGGCGAAGTTGTCGCCGTTGGAATCAACGGCGAACAGAACCCCGCCCCCGGCGCTGCCGCCGGCCTCCGCGACGCCAAACCAGCGCTGGCCGTCGCCCTCGACCACTCCGGCGGTGAGGAAGCTGCCCTCGGAACCGTTGGCGGGCAGTGCCCGGAGCACGGCGAAGCCGTCCCCGTTCAGGTCCATTCGGAAGAACGTTCCCACGCCCCCGCTGCCGCCATGGCGGGTAGTGCCGTACAGGCGGCCGTCGGATCCCCGGGTCAGCCGGGCCTGGGGGTTCCGCGCCCCGCCATTGGGATAGGTGAACGCCCGCAGGATCGAATACCCGGTGCCATCAAGGGCCATGCGGTACACCACCCCTTCCAGCCCCGCCCCTCCGCCGGTGGTCGTCCCGTACAGGTGGCCGTTGTCATCGAAGATCACCCCGCTGTACGGCTGGCCGCCGTCCCCGCCCGTGAAGGAATGGAGCACGGTGTAGCCGGATCCATCCTTGGCCACGCGGAACACGACACCCTGTCCATTCGCGCCACCTTGGCGCGTCGTGCCGTACAACAGCCCGTCCGGACCCTCGGCCAACTGGCCGTAAGCCTCCCGGCCATTCCCACCGGTCCACGTGTGGAGCACAGCATAGCCGCCCGCCTCGGGATCCGAGGCCCCCAGGCGGATCGTCACCGCCGTGTCCTCCGCGGTGACCACCGCCTGGGCGAACGCCTCGGGGAAGTCGTTCACCGGTTGGACCTGGATCGAGACGGTCGCAGGCTCCGACTGCAGGGCACCGTCGCCGACCCGGAAGGTGAAGGAATCGGGCCCATTCAAGCCGAAGAACGGACGATAGGTCAGGTTGGGCGGCGTCCCGGTCAGGGTGCCCCGTGCCGGGAGGCCGACCACGGTGAACTGGAGCGGGGCGTTCTCCGGATCCGATCCACCCAGGTTGACGGCCACGGCCGTGTCTTCCGCCGTCGTCACCGACTGGGCGGTCGCCACCGGCGCCTCGTCCACGTCGGTGAGGCGGACGGTGACCGTCGCCGTCGCGGCAAGCCCGGCCGCGTCCTTCGCCTCG
>CAZDYB010000853.1:0-1963 GCA_964509045.1 uncultured Akkermansia sp. | reverse complement strand
GGCCAAGGCTCTTCTTGAACGCGGCCAACCCGGCTGCATCCGACAGGCCCACCGTACCGCCAGCCTTGATCTCGACCGCCACCAGTTGGCCATCCTGTTCCAGCCAGAACCCCTGATCTTTCCGCTCTGCCAAATGACCGGCCGACCGGATCCCCAACCACGTTCGACGAACCTGTTTCACCCCGTGAATAGATTTGATTCACAGCGCGGATGAAAATGTGAAGCCGCGGGTCCGAAAACAGGCTCACCCGTCTTTCCCGTTACCCCCTCTCCACAACGATTGCTCCACGATGTCGTGCCGGGGCATGGTGCACTGAGTCATGAAAAGCTCCTTCCGTTGGTCTGTGCAGTCCCTCATGCGGTCGGCTCGGGATGCAAGGGTGACCATGCTGGAACGTTCGATCCAGCTTCGGATCGGAGTGTCGCTCGTTGTCCTTACCCTCGTTTGTGGGTGTGCCAACTCCCCCACTGATCCTCAGAATCGCGTCGAGGTTCTCCGCGAAGGTCACCTGCCGAATCGACAGTTCTCCGAAGTGGGGATGCTGTCCGATTCCGGCGCCTTGCGCGAACAGGGTGTGATCGAAGCCAAGATGCTGAAACTGGCCAAGAGGCTTGGCGCGGATGCAGTGATCTTCGACCTACCCATCCAGGAAGGCGGCGAATTGCAGGGCTTCAGCTGGGTGCAGACCTACCTGTTTCGTGCCCGGGCAATCGTCTACACCCCGTAGTCCTCTTCCCGGGCTCAACCTCGTCCCGTCAGTTCCGAACTGAAGTAAACGAAAAGAGTCGCATCCAAATATTTGACAATTGGACGGGGCCGGATGTCGCGATCCGTTCACCGGGATGGCGCGCAGGGACTGCACCTCAACCGAAATGTCGAATATTTAGACACGACACCTCTGCTGTCAGTGGGAAATGCGGTATCGTAAAGTCCCGCACGGTGGCCATAACCGCGGTCAACTGTGACGGGGTCAACCCCGAAATTCTTTAATTGGTACTCCGCCCAATTTCCAAATTGCGCATCCGGGGCGGTAATGTATGCAAATGTATTGGGATCCCCCCTAAGGTAGTGTCGCATGAATGAAGTTGAAATATCTGCGACATCGGTGCTTTCGCTCAAATCAGGAAAATGCGCGGCACCCTCCTCCACCACATAAATAGCAGGCCCTGTTGCATCATCGTATCCAGTTCTCACCACGGGTTGCAGAAAATCCTTGGTGCCCGTTACAAAAAGTCCTGGATCCGTAACTCCGGGAGTTGAACCAGCTATCATGACCGATGCAACCGCATCGGTAGAGTCCTGAACCGCACGAGCTGCCGCAATGCCTCCTAATGATTTGCCCATGACCCCGAAATGAGATTCAAGCTTTTGGTATAGTGGACTTTCCGGATTATCGTTTTGACTCATAGCGACTTGTACGGAATCCAGAATAAGTTCTCCGTTTACTTGCGGGGAATGCGATGCAGCCACTACAAATCCATAACTGACAAGGCGGTCAAAGTAGACTGGATACTGATCGCCGCCACTTGTTCCCGATCCGTTTCCCCAACCGATGACAAAGAACTTCGATGCGATATCTTCGATACCGGATGGATAGTGTATAGTCGTTTCGGCGATCGTAATGGACTCCACCGCGAAAGGCCCAGGATCATCTGAAGTGCCATCATTTACAATCTGGCCATTTGTAGCATCCCAGATCGCATCTCCCGACTGTGAAGGATCAATCCCATTCAGGAGGTAGAACTCCACCAGACGGCGGGCAATCTCTTCGCCTTGGTCATCCTGGAGGAAGTGGCTGGACGCGGGTAAGCGCACATGGGGCTGACCGACCGCGCCTGGGACTCTGTCAATGAAGATTTGGGCCGCCTCACAGCTTCCCATCTCACCGATATCATTGGAGGCCCAGATCGTCACGAACGGTCGGGTGAAGTTGCTCAAACCGACCCAGGCTTCATCGGTGGT
>CAZDYB010000852.1:0-1964 GCA_964509045.1 uncultured Akkermansia sp. | reverse complement strand
AGTTCCCCGTCGATGTAGATCCTGAATTCGCCGGCAACATCCCGTGAGATGGCGACGTGTGCCCAGGCACCGGGGATCATGGGGCGGGTGGCGATGACGATGTCGTGGTGTGGGGCGCCGAGCCAGACGCGGAGTCTGGCGTCGTGGAAGTTGAGGTCCAGACCGGGACCGCCGAGCAGGGAATCGGCATTGCTGATGCCGGATTCGAGTCGGATCCAGGTCTCCACGGTGAAGGCGCCCTTCAACGACAGTTCATCGTCCAATCGGGCGTCCTCGGCGCCGTTGAGGTGGAGGATGAACCGGGATGAACCGCTGAACTGTTCCTGGAGACGTCGCACGGTTTCATTGGTGGGCAGGGCGGCGGCCACGAGTTTGTCGAGGGTGGAGCCGTCCATTGAATCGGCGTCGATGTTGCCTGCCTCGATGGCGGCGACGATGCGTGCGGCTCCCTCGGGATAGGTGCCGAACCGGTCGATGACGGATCGTTGGAGTGGGTGGGTGAGGTTGGGCCAGAGTGGAAGCAGGATGGCGAGGGCCTCCTCGGAGCGGGTGGCGGCCAATGCGTTGATCGCCGCGGTACGGAGAGCGTCGTCGTCGCTGCTGACGAGCCGGATGAAGACATCGATGCGGGAGGAACCGACTTCGCGCAGGGCGCGGACGGCGGCGAGTTGGCGGGCGGGTGGTGCATCGTCGGCGATGGCGATGCGGATGAGTTCGGGTTCGAGTTGGGTGAGCCTGAATCCGGAGGCGAGACGCACGAGGAGGTCGGCGTTGGAGGCGGACGGTTGATTGGTGAAGAGGTTGCGGGCGGCGACGGTGAGCAGGGGGGCGATGTTGGTGACGGCGGGGCCGAGGCGAGCGCGTTGGTCGTGGAGGAGTTGGAGGGTGCCGGGGAGGGCCAGGGCGGCCTGGAGGGAATCCCGGGCGGAGGGGTCGTCGGCGACGGTGGCGACGAGCAGCAATTCCTCGGTGGTGAATCCGCGGTCGAGTCTGGTGATGAGGCGGGCGAGGCGTCGGGCGGATTCGGGTCCACCGACAATGACGGAACCGAGGGCTCGGGCCTCGCGGGTGACGGGCCGTGAATCCAGGTTGAGGAACTCGTTGAGCATCGGGCGATGCCGTTCGAGTTGGACCCGGGCAAGGTAACGTTCGAAGTCGCGGAAGAAGGTGGGGTTGCGGGACCAATCCCCGGCACTGCTGTTGGCGGCGGCGAGGAGGAGGTTGGCGCAGGCGTTGTAGGCGGTGGTGCGATCTGTTGGGGACGGCAACGGACTGGTGGCGTGGGATTCCATGACCTTGCCCAATGCGCGCAGGGCTTCCTGTCGGACCAGGCGGTCAGGGTCGCCGACCGCGCGGGTGGCGAAGGCGAGGGTGGATTCGAGGGCGAACCCTCCGTCGGCGTGGGCCCGGATCAGTTCCTTCCGCAGGGCGCGTGAATCCGTGGTGGGGAAAAGTCGGATCAGGCGGACCGGATCGAGGGCGCGGAGACCTTCGAGCGCCCACAGGGCCCGGAGACGGAGATCGGGCGGATTGGAATCACGGTCGAGGATGTCCTGGAGTGCGGGTGCGAGGCCGGACGCCTTGCGGTCGACGATCTGTTGCCAGGCGTTCTGGACTTCCCAGGTGTTGGGGGCGGCGAGGTGACGCAGCAGATCCGCTTCGGGAACCCGGGCGAGATCGGGGACGGAAGTCCGGTGCGGTTGGGAATCGTGTCGGACCCGCCAGATCCGACCGCGGAGCTTGTCGCGTTCGGGATGGGACCGGGGGACTTCATTGTGGGAGATGACCTGATTGTACCAATCGACGATGTAGAGGCAGCCATCGGGTCCGAGGGAGAGGGCGACGGGACGGAACCAGGGATCGCTGCTGAGGACGAAGTCGGGGAGGTGTTCGAGCCACCAGCCGTTGCCCCATTGCCGCGGATCGGAGCCCTGACCGCCGCGATGGACGCGGATGGCCTGGAT
>CAZDYB010000851.1:0-1965 GCA_964509045.1 uncultured Akkermansia sp. | reverse complement strand
GCACCCGCAGGAGGTAGGCGGTGCGATGAACCACGACCCGGGTCTTGCCCGAGCCTGGCCCGGCCAGGACCAGGAGATTGGCCCGCAACGGTGCCGTCACGATCCGGATCTGGTCCGGATTCTCGAGGTCGGTGACGATGCGTTCATAGGAGGTCGCGGTGGTGGCGTGTTCGCGTATGGCGGCCTTCAACGGGACATACCGCTGCACGAATTCCTCCCGACCCAGTTTGAAATAGGCGAGCACCAGTTGCATCGCTTCCTCCATCCGTTCCAGGCCGCGCCGCGCATACTCGCCCATCACGTGGACCTGCAGGATCCGTTCGCGGTAATGCGCGGCCAATGGTTCAAAATCAGTCACTCCGTATTTCTGGCCGTTCCGATCTGGCTTCAACCGGATGGTCATGGCGGAGCGGAAGATTGCCAGGCCCTGGCGCAACTCGATGGCGGCCTGTTCGTGCAGGTATAACAGGGAACGTTCGACCAACGCATTGAGGTCCGGCGATTCCTTTCGCAGCACCAGGTCGGATTCCAATGCCGCCTGGAGCTGTTCAAATGTGAACTTCACCAGCAGATCCGCCTGGGGTTTCGTCTCAACGGGGATCTCCGCCATCAATCCCTGCAACACCAGTCCCGCCGCCTTCTGCCGTCGCTCGCTCAGCTCCCGGATCACTGCCCAGCCGCGTCGGATCCTCACCTTGCATCGGTCCTGCTCCACATGGCGGATCTCGAAGCTGCCCTGTTGTCCGGCGAACCCGCGACCGTCCTGCGACAGGCTGCCGAGGATCTTGAGCAGGGCGTGCGTTGAACTTTCCTCGCCGGCATCGAGCAACCGTTGGTTCACCAGCCTCAACGACAACGGCAACCATTCGCGTTCCGACGGATCCATTTCCTCGCCGGTCAACAGGTCGATCAACGCCCGTTCCAGCCGCATCGCGCGTTCGAGTCGGACCATCGAATTGTCCGTGACTTTATACCGCACATAGGCGGTGAGGAGGGTGTCGCGTTCCAACAGCTTCGCCTTGGTCATGCTGTCGAGGATCCTGAGGATCCGTGCCGACACCCAGGCCGGTCCCACGGACTCCGCCGGCCGGTTGGAGGACAGTGCGGCAAACTCCGGCAGCAATGCCAATTGATCCACCGACAGGGCGTCGGTGGGATCGGCGTTCATGATCTCCCGCAGGATGGCCAGCCAGAGGCGTGACTCGGTGTGTGGCAGGCTCAATGGCGCCATCAGAACCTCCGCCTCTTCCAGGGTCCTGACCCGTACCCGGGCCTGGAACACGTTCGTCAGGTTCTCGTTCCGCTCGATGAATCCGGCACGTTCCAACCACGCCACCGCCGTCCGCACCTGCGTGTCCGCCATCGTCCCCGCCGGATCGATGCCCACGTCCAGTTCCTCATCCCGCAGGATCTCGCCGCTCGTGATCACCACTTCATCCCGGCCCTTCGCCGACTTCCTCAAGCCGCGCAGGATCTGGGCGATGTCCCGGCGCCCGAGTTCGGACAGGGCGCCCAGGCGGAATTGCGTCTCGCAATCCTCCTCATCAAACAACAGCACACAACGCGCACGTCGCCCGTCGCGTCCTGCGCGACCCGCTTCCTGGAGATAGTTCTCAAGGGATCCCGGGGTGTCCGCATGGATCACGAGGCGCACGTCGTCCTTGTCGATCCCCATGCCGAAGGCGTTGGTCGCGCAGATGACCTGGACCCGGCCGGCAATGAATTCGTCCTGGATGCGTTTCTTTTCCGGGGGAGTCAGGCCTGCATGGAAGAACTCACAGCTCCAGCCCTGGCCCCGGAGATATTCGGCGGTCAGCTCGGTGTGGCTGCGGCGGGATCGGAACACCACCGCACTGCCCCCTTTACCAAGTTTCAGGTGTTCTTCCAACAACTCCTCCACCTGGCCCAGCTTTCCGTGCTCGCCGGTCTCCTCCACCGCGAACTCCAGGTTGTCGCGGCCCACGC
>CAZDYB010000850.1:0-1973 GCA_964509045.1 uncultured Akkermansia sp. | reverse complement strand
CGGGCAAGGGGCAAGTCGTGGGAACTCTGGGCGATGGCGGGGATGGATGATCCAGGACTGGTAACGGAGAACGGCACGTGATTGGCTGCCGGGGAGTTATGAGGGCTCCAGTGATACGATGCGGGCCGGATGACCGGCGCGGATTCACGTTGATCGAGTTGCTGGTGGTGATTGCGATCATTGCGATCCTGGCGGGACTGTTGGTGCCGGCGTTGGGACGTTCGCGGGACAAGGCTCGGGCGGCGGTATGCCAGAGCAACCTGCGGCAGTTGGTGATGGCGGCGACCATGTATGATGGCGATCACGGGGTATATCCGATCGGATGGCCGCAGGCGGAATGGTTGAACGCGCCGACGCCGCCGATCTGGTACCGGCAGTTGCAGCCCTATGTGGGCCGGAAGACGTCGGTGGCCGGGCAGGGGATCTTCATTTGTCCGGGCTCGGTCCAGAGGAAGGATCAGCGCACGGGAGCGGGTTCGGCGGCGGGCGGATTCTGGGGATATCTGGCCTATGCGCAGAACACCTTCATCAACAACGGGCAGAGGACCGTGGGATCGAAGGACATCCTGGACCCGGTGGACACGGTCTTGTATGGGGACACGGACGGCTGGGATGCGTGCCTGTATCCGGATGGTGGGAACGGGGCGAACGTGTGTTACCGGCACAGCGGCGGGAACGAGCGGAGTGCGGAGACGGATCGTGGGGTGGCGGGAGCGGCGAAGCGTGGGAAATTCCGGGCGAACCTGGGATTTGCGGACGGGCATGTTGCGTTGCGTCGGGACGCCCCGAGGCGGCTGTTCACGCTGGCGCGGGATTGAGGCTCTGGCTGGCAGGAGGCTTCGGGAGAGGCCTGTTCAAGGGACGTGCGGACCGAACCGGGAGACCGCCTCGGCTTTGGAATGCAGGTGAAGCTTTCGATAGATGCGATGGACGTGGGTCCGAACGGTGTGGGTGCTGACCCCGAGGAGTTGACCGATTTCCTTGTACACCAGGCCTTGGCTGAGGTGGTGGAGGACGTCCCTTTCGCGGACGGTCAGCGAGGCGAGGGGATCGGGCGCTGATTCCTGGGTGGCGAAGGTCACGATCAGTTTTCGAGCGATGGAAGGGGACATCACCGAGCCGCCGGCATGGAGTTCGCGGATGGCATTGGGGATCAGATCTGGCTGGGTCTTGCGCTCCAGATAACCGGTGGCGCCGGCCTTGAGGCTGGCGAACAGCCGATGATCATCCGAGAAGGCGGTGAGCATGAGGAACTGGGTTGAAAGGAGCCGGGACCTCAATCGGCGGACGCATTCGATGCCGTCCATGCCGGGCAATTGAATGTCCATGACAATGACATCCGGGGCCTGGCCAGGGAGGAGGGCCAGGGCTTCCTCGGCGGAACCGGTGGAGGCTACCAGTTGCAGATCCTCGGCCTGATGGATCCGTTGTTCGAGCTCCTGTCGCAGGGCGGTCTGATCTTCGACCAGGGCGACGCGGATGGATGGCATGGGGATCATGGACGCGGACAGGTCGGAGGGTTGTCGAGGGGAACGGTCAACACGATCCGGGCACCGGGGTTCAGGGACTCGGACTGGCAGGAGCCGTGATGTCGTTGGAGACGGTCCCGCATGTTCTGGAGACCGTGCCCGACCCGGGAGTCGGGCGGGTTGGGTACCAGACCTTTTCCGTCGTCCTGGATGGTGATGGACAACCGGGTGGGATCGACGGAGAGGTGGATGGAGAGGGTGGTTCCGGCGGAGTGACGGACGGCGTTGTGGATGGCTTCCTTGGCGGCGAGGTAGAGGTCGCGACGGAGTTCGTTGCCGATGACGAGGGGGAGTGCGGTGTCGGGGAGGTCGAGGCGGCAGCGGAATCCGTTGGCATTGGCGGTTTCAACGGCGTGATCGGCGAGGCGGCAGGCGAAGTCTTCGAGGTTGTCGTGGGTCGGGGCGGTCAGCCACACGACTTCGGCGAGGCTTTCGCTGAGTTGT
>CAZDYB010000849.1:0-1974 GCA_964509045.1 uncultured Akkermansia sp. | reverse complement strand
CGAGTCCATCCAACGAGCGAAGATGCCCTGTTGCTCACCGGCCCCGCCCTGCCAAACAAACAGTCGGTTGCCGCCCGGGAAGATTGCCACGGCGACCTTCTCCTGCTGGCCAGCACCCTGCTGATTGACCCTGAACCGCTCGCCACGGGCCGTGCCGTCAGGGGTGATCCATCGCGCCGAGATCCCTGCACCGTCGCCGTCGGTCGAATTGTCCTCCCAGGCGATGACACCGCCAGAGTCGGAAAGCGCAATGGCTGGTCTCACCTGATCCCCCGCCATGCGGGCAAAGGTGTACTCGGTCCCCTGCCTCACCACCTGACCCTGTGCACCGAGGGCAGCAGCGGCAAGGGTCAGGCATGTCATCCAAAGCGGAGTGGCCAGCGGCAGCGAGGGCCGCCTTCCTGCCAACTGTCGGCTGGGTTTCTTCATCATATCCGTAACGCTTTCTGTGAACCAGAACTCCAACCCGCCCACCAACTGACTAAGCTAGAAGCGGACCAGAGATCGAATGGCTTTTAGCGAGACCCACTATTGGCGGTCGGGAGGGTATTCGGGTCGAAGGGCAAGCTGTCGGGAGAGTGAACCCGTTTCCCTGCCGGATCGATGATGGTGGGGGTGACGAAGATCAGCAGGTTCTTCTTGGAGTTGAGTGCAGCCTCGCTGCGGAACAGACGACCCAACAACGGGATGTCTCCCAGAACCGGAACCTTGTCCCGCGTCTTCTTGACGTCCTCGGCGATCAAGCCACCCAGCACAACGGTCTGACCATCCCACACGATGGCAGAGGTGGTGACCTGGCGGAGCCGGATCCGAGGCAATGGAAGCCGAGCACGGACAGGAGGAACGTTGGGGCCGGTCTGGACCGGAACGAAGTCGCCAGGGCTGTCGTACCCAATGAACTCGGTGTAGGCCGGGATGATCGACATCTGGATCGAGACGTCATCGGCATCCACGTAGGGGATGACATCGAGGGTCGGACCAAACGGAAGGCTGGCTGTCGTATATCCGAACCCGGCAAGCGGCTGTTGGATGACCTGGCCAACACCGGTCGGCGTCGCCACACCACCGCCCTGGGCGCCGCCACCCTGGTTCTGATTGACGTCGAGCACGATACGGCGGGCGTCCACCACGGAGACCTGCGCCTGACGGCCGGACAGGGTCGTGACCTTCGGCGCGGACAGGAGATCAACACCGTCGCGCTGTTCCAGCGCCCGGATCACCACGCGGAACTGCGGGTCGGTCAGGATGCCGCTGAAGGTGCCAATGGCAGGAATCTGCGATTGATTGGCGTCCTGATTCCTTACCCCGGATGTCAACAGGCCATCGCTCTGCGCACTGGGGATGGCGGTACCACCAACGATGCTACCCGGGAACGCGCCTTCTGGATTGGCCAGGGAAGTCCTTCCCGCGTCAATGGTGGGAGCAGTACCACCGGAGACTCCCATGGCGCCGCTGTTCATGAGGAAGTTGCCCAGGTACCAATCAAACCCGATGGCACGACCATCCTGCTGGGTGACTTCGGCAAACTTGGCTTCGATCTGAACCTGCGGCGGAGCCACATTCAGCACCTGGATGGCTTCCTCGATGATGTCGAGGTCGGCGAGGGTTGCCCGGACGAACAGGATACCGGTCCGATCGTTGAAGAAGAGAGCCTTCGTATCGGTTGACTGCCCCTGCTGACCCTGGGCTCCAAACTGGCCGCCTGCGCCGAGGCCACCACCGAGACCGCCTCCCAGGCCACCCCCACCGAGACCGCCTCCCAAACCACCGAGCTGGGCGAGTGGGCTCAAGGGGAAATTGACGCCACAGGCGATGAAGAACTCACGGACGATATCCTGAACGCTGACCATGAACTGCGTCCGTGTGACACCGCCGATGCCGGGACCGAACCCGATGCTGCCACCACCACCACCACCGCCACCCATGCCGCCGCCGCCCATGCCGCCGCCGCCCATGCCGCCGCCGCCCATGCCG
>CAZDYB010000848.1:0-1977 GCA_964509045.1 uncultured Akkermansia sp. | reverse complement strand
CGTCTTGTTCTTGGGGGTGGCGGTGAACGCGACGAATGTGATCCCGGCGTCTGCTGCGCGTGCCGCCATCTGGGCCGCGAGAATGTCCTCGGTGCTGACCTCGCCGCCGTCCTCGAAGGCTTCGATCTCCGCTCCGCCGGCTTTGGCTCCATCACCCACCTCCACTCCCTCGCCGAAGCCAAGAAACTCGCCTTCGAAGACCGCGCCCGGTTCATCGCCGATCCCGATGCCGGTCCGCTCCCGGTCGCAGGACTCCTCGACAAGGATTATGCCCACCGACAACGCCAGCGCATCACTCCCAACAAGGCCGCCACCACCGTCGAACCCGGCCTGCCCCAGGGCGGTCGCGACACCGTCTACCTCTGCACCGCCGATGCCTCCGGCATGATGGTGTCCCTGATCCAGAGCAATTACCGCGGCATGGGCTCGGGCATGTGCCCCGATGGCCTCGGCTTCATCCTGCACAACCGCGGTGAAGCCTTCGATCTCACCCCCGGCCGCCCCAACAGCTACGCCCCGGGAAAACGCCCGTTCCACACCATCATCCCCGCCTTCGTTACCCGGAACGGTGAACCCCACCTGGCCTTCGGGGTGATGGGCGGTGACATGCAACCCCAGGGCCATGTCCAGGTCCTCCTCAATCTCATCGACTTCGACATGAACCTGCAGGAGGCCGGCGATGCTCCGCGCCTGTATCACACCGATTCCTCGGAACCCACCGGCGAACGCATGACGAACGGTGGCCAGGTCTACCTCGAACACGGGTTCCCACCGGAAACCATCCGCGAACTCGTCCGCTTCGGGCATCGCGTCGGCTCGACCGCCCCCGGTAGTTTCGGCGGATTCCAGGGCATCCTCTGGGATCCCCTCCAAGGCGTCTTCATCGGCGCAACCGAATCCCGCAAGGACGGCGCCGCCGCCGGTTTCTGATCCCCTTCCACCCCCCCTCTGCACCCGACTCCATCCCATGAAATCCTTCGCCGTCCCGTTCCTCACCCTGTCCCTCCTCGCCCCTGCCTTGGCCGAAACCGAGACCAGACGATCCGAATGGCAGGGATTCCAACGCCTCGACTTCTCCGTGGCCGGACGCCCCTGTCTCCTCGTCCAGCCCACCAATTCCGCCCCGGGCAAACCCTGGATCTGGCGCACCGAGTTCTTCGGACACGAGCCCCAGGCCGACATCGCCCTGCTCCACCGCGGATTCCACGTCGCCTATATGGACCTGCAGGACCAATACGGGGCGCCGCCAGCCCTCGATCTCATGGACCAGTTCCATGCCCATCTTCGCGCCACCCATCAACTCCATCCCAAGACCGTGTTGGAAGGCTTCAGCCGCGGCGGCCTCTTCGCCTTCAACTGGGCCGCCCGAAATCCCACCCAGGTCGCCTGCCTCTACGTCGATGCCCCGGTCTGCGACTTCAAGAGCTGGCCCGGCGGCAAGGGACGGGGCAAGGGCTCGCCCTCCGACTGGACCAAATGCCTCAAGGCCTACTCCCTCACCGAGGAACAGGCCCGCGATTACCGCCTCAATCCCGTGGACAATCTCAAGCCCCTCGCTGATGCCAGAATCCCCATCCTGAGCATCTGCGGCGCCGCCGACACCGTCGTGCCCTTCGACGAAAATTCAGGCCTCGTCGAACACCGCTATCGCGAACTCGACGGCCCCATCCAGGTCATCCTCAAACCCGGTCTCGAACATCATCCCCACAGTCTTCCCGACCCCAAACCCATCGTGGACTTCATCCTCCAACACACCCCGGATCTACCTTGAGTCCCTGAAGTCCCTGAAGTCCCTGAAGTCCCACACCACCCCCAGGAAAACAAAAAGGGGCGACCGGTATTCCGGTCGCCCCGTGTGATCCCAAGAGATCAACCCAATCTCAGCGGCTGGCAGCGTTGTTCGCCGCGTCGAGTGCGTTCTTCAGTTGCTCCTGCCAGGGACGGTTCGGATCGCCAGTCGGGGTGTACCCGTCCAGC
>CAZDYB010000847.1:0-1981 GCA_964509045.1 uncultured Akkermansia sp. | reverse complement strand
AGCCGCCGGATGAACCGGTCGCATGCCGGGTCCCGGGTTCGCCGTTCCTCGATCCGCTTCACCCCTTGACCCGCCGCCGGGTACTTCAATCCGGCAATCCGTCCCACCACCTCGGAGAGCCTCCACCCACCATGTCTCACCGCCACAAACACCACCGCGTCCCGCGTCCAATCCCCGTGTCGGACCAGTGCATCCTGCCACTCCACTCCCGTTTCCTTTTCCGCCCAGCCCACCAGTTGTTCCCATCCGATTTGTCCCGGATGGGCCAGGCGCCGGGCCTCCGTCTGCTCCCCGACATCCGCCTCAGCCTGCTTCAACAGCCGTTTCGCATAGTCGGCATCGCCCAGCACGAACCCGCCCACAACCCGATCCCACGGATTCTCCAGATGCCCCTGCCGGAGCGGTTCCTCCGTGTACGCCCGGATCGCCCCAATCCTGTCCTGCCGGCTCCGACCACCGTGTGCCCGCAGCAGGAATCCGGTCTCCAGCCACGAGGGTGCCGCCTCCCGACCGCTGTACACCGGCCATGAACTCCACGGGTACTCCGCGAGCGCGGCCATCCGTCTCGCAACGAGGTCCGGGCCCGGATCCGATACCGCGCCCGCCCGCGACCGTTGCCGGTCGCGTTTTCCCAGGCCGAGAGCGGCAACGCGGACGGGATTGAGATGAAGATACCGCGCCACCTCCGACACGGATTCGTCGTGCTGGATGATCTCTGCCTTGAAGCGGCCCTGGAAGAGATGTCCGGGGACCTGATGAGCCCAGTTGAACCGCACGGCATAGGATAACTGCAACCATTGGATGGCGCGGCTGAGGTCGGGATTCCTGGGACGGAGGAGAAGGTGGTAGTGATTGTCCATCAACACGAACGCATGCACCGCCACCCCGAAGCGTTCGGGGAGTTCGGACAGGCAGCCGAGGAAACGGCGCCGGTCGTCGTCGGTGCGGAAGATGCGTTCGCCGCGATTGCCCCGATTGACGACATGGTACCAGCCGTCGGGCACCCATACGCGTAGAGGTCGAGCCATGCGTGGATCCTTCCGATCCGGCAGAAAGTGTCAATGCTTAGGGTGTGACCCCATTGCCTTCCACTCCACAACAATACCACCATCTTAACGAAACATCTCACACAGTCCTTGGCCCTGGCAGCCCTCGTAGGGGGTTTGCTCAGAACTATATGAGTTAGTCTAAATGGCTAGGCGGACACCGTTGCCCCTTGTCCTCATTGCGTGCAGAGGCAGGAACAAAAACGCCAGCCAAAATCATCCCGACAAAAAACGCGAGGACTAGCAACGCGACATATCTGTTGTTACGCTGGATAGCGCTTCTTGATGCAAGGGCTGTCAATCCAAGTGCGCCACAAACGATGCCAATTCCCAGAAAACCATCAGTCGATCCCGGAAACAATCGATTAATAGTGGTCAACGCGATAATTGAACCTGAACCAAGGACGAGTGCAATGGCTAGACCCGGACCAAAATCAGTAAATGGTTTCATGGTTCTATTTGAAGAAGCGATTGAATTCCTTGGATGGCGGAATAGGAATCAGTCCGGTTCCATCACCCCATCTCGTCGAGCTTCCTATTCCTGCAACGTCATGCCCCCAATTCACACACCCCAATACTCTGTAGTTTCCAGGGCCCCCATCTATACAAACGGCACAAGTCTCAAAAAGTTGGGTCACACCGTGGATCCAAACTGAAGGATTTAGGAAATGGGACCCGGGACGATCAGTCATCTCCGAGTAACTGTCTCGCGATTCTTGATATGGATAAAACGGAGACATTTTCTTATCCGTATCGAGGAACCAATCTTGACCTGCTGAAAACACCCAATTTCGTATTCTACGACCCAGACTCTTTTCCAAGGTCATCGCGATTTGGACGAGTCTTACTGATTTGCAGTCGTCTGGAGCACATGCAAATGAGATCGCGACCTCGGTTGATGCCCAGTGTGGGTTGAATGTAACGTTGAAGCTGCC
>CAZDYB010000846.1:0-1986 GCA_964509045.1 uncultured Akkermansia sp. | reverse complement strand
TCGGCCGTGCTACGCCACCGTTGACAAACCACATACCCGAAATCTGCGGCTCCCCCTCCCTCGATCCGGCGTAATTTGCGGCTCCCCCTCCCTTGCTCCCGCGAAATCTGCGGCCCGCCTCAAGGCAGGAACCGACGCGACCCCAACCAGCGCTTCTGCCAATAGCCACGGTCATACGAGGCAAACCGCACCCCTTGACTCGAACTGGCGTGGGCGAACTCGCCCGGGCCGATGATGACCCCGACATGGTTCACGCCATTGCCGGCTTCACCCCCGGAAAAGAAAACCAGGTAGCCTTACCTCAACAGGTCCGGCGGGCCCTCCTTCCCCTGCAGCCCCTGCGCCGACGTCGTCCGGGGCACATCAAACCCGGGCAACTCCCGGTACAACGACTTCACGAACCCCGAGCAATCCGTCCCGTTCCGCGTCTCGCCCCCGAACTGATACGGCGTTCCCAACCAATCCCCCGCCGCGATACGCCAGTCGGTGTCGGTGATGACCTTGCCGCGCCAGGCAGTCCCGCCACTCACCACCGGACCCGCCGGCCTGGCTTCCGGCCCCGCCGACAACGACGTGGCTGGAGTCGGCTCCGGAAAGGTCATCACCCGACCCCCGGCCACCTTCCCGCCCGCCACCTTCCATTCGGGCGGACGATACGGCAACCCGGTGCTCGTGTCGGTGTCGGCAGCACGGCGTGTCGCGCATCCGGTCGACACCACGGCGACCGCCATCAAACCGATCATCAGGGATTTCATTCAGAGCGCTTTCTTCGGAAAACCGCGACCCAGGTTCCCGATCAGAGGAGATTCAATTCGATGCGGGTCGGGGCGATGGAAAAACCGGGAAGGATGGACTGACCTCCACATAGGTGGGATCGCCCGGCGGTCGATACGGCAGCCCGGTGGTTGTGCTGGAACCCTGGGCACCGGGCCGGTTCTGGCAGCCGGCTGCGGTCACCAGCAGCATCAGCAGGCAGACTCCAAGACTCGCCCGGCCCATCGTCGGAAAGTGAATTCGTCGCGTCACGGCTGTGGACGGTACATGGATTCGGCCTTCGGCAGCAACCGCCGGAGATTCTCCACCCGCTGTTGGTCCGTCGGATGCGTCCTCAGAAACCACGCGGTGTCGCCTCCCTTCGCCCGGTTGTACTCCCCGAACCGTTGCCAGAAGCCAATCGCCTCGGCCGGCCGGTACCCCGCCCGCGCCATGTACTGCAACCCGATCTCATCCGCCTCAGCCTCCTGCATCCGACTGTGCGGCAACGCCACCACCAACTGCGATCCCATCCCATAACCCGCATTGAACAGGTCGCGATACTTCGAATTCGCCGAAGCCAATCCCACCCCCACTCCCAACACCTGCAACCCCGCCGCCTGACTCATCCGCGCCCCGCCGTGGCGCGCCACCGCATGCGCCACCTCATGTCCCATCACCGTCGCCAGACCCGCCTCGTCCTTCGTGATCTCCAGGATCCCCGTGTAAATCCCCACCTTGCCCCCCGGCAAACAGAACGCATTCGCATCCGGCGACTCAAACAGGATGAACTCCCACTGCGCCTTCGGCATGTCGGACTGCGCCACCGCCGCGATCCGGCGTCCCACCCGCTCCACCATCGCCGTCGCCGCCGCATCCTTCGACACCGGCAACTCCTTCTTCATCTTCTCGAACTCCGAAAACCCCAACTGCATCTCCTGCCCCTCCCCCATGAAGTTGAACTGGCTGCGCCCGGTCACCGGCACCGTCGTGCATCCCGCCGACATCATCGCCACCCCCAACAACACCCAACAACTCCACAGCAAACCCATCCGCCGACACCCGGTTCTCATCCCATCAGCCAATCCAGTCCCACCCCTACTGGCAAGTCCGGACATTCCCCCAGTACCACCCAAGACCCTGACCCGGGCACCGCCAAAAACCATCCCCAATTTCCCCGGGGCGGCCACAAACGCTCGACCGGTTGGCCCGGGGCGCCCCCGTTGGGACGCC
>CAZDYB010000845.1:0-1991 GCA_964509045.1 uncultured Akkermansia sp. | reverse complement strand
CGATGAGATCGTCCTGCGCGCACTGGAGTCGAAGCCGGAGCTGCGCTTCCAGACGGCGGCGGAGTTCCGCACCCAGGTGGACGCGGTCACGCACACGACCGGGACAGGCAACTCCACCACGGAAGCCCCGGTCAGCCGCACCCAGCAGTTCCTCCAGGCCGTGTTGCCGAGGACCTGGGCCGAGGCCGCACGGCTCGAATCCATGGGCTGGCACGCCGTGTGCCAGTGCGGACATTCCGATTCCGTCTGGGCGCGGGGCGGGATCCGCTTTGGGGGTGCCGGCAGTCCCCGGAAACTCCTGTGGTGCCCCCGTTGCCATCGGTTGTCCATTCACCGCATCGAGTGGCGGGGACCGGGAACCACGGATCGGAAGCCCGTCTCCACAACCGCTGGAGCCATGGGAACCGGGACCTGGAAGAAGGGGTTGGTCGCCGTGCTGCTGGTGCTCTCGGCCGTTCCGCTGTTCTTCGGCCTGGTCCTGGCCGTGCTGTTCCTGGTGTGGAATGTCAGCCTAGAAGGCACGTCGCCGCCTTCGCCTCCCTCGGCGGCATGGATTGCCGCCTGCGTGTTCTTCCTGGGCTTCGGCGCGGTGCTGATGTCGGGCTGGATCTGGAGTCGTCGCAATCGCCCTCCTCCTGTCGTCCGTCGTGTCAGCCGAGGTCTGGGCATTGGCCTTCTCACCCTGGGAATGCTCTGGGGAGGAATGCGGTGGCTGGACGAGCGGGATCTCGACGCGGCCCGCCGCACCCGACTCATCCAGGAGGTCCGCGCAGATGCGGTGACGGATGGCATGAATGCAGCGGACAGGGTCTTCCAGGCGATGAACCGGAAGAGCTTCCCCACCGAGGCCAACATCCTGCGTGCGCTGCTGCCAACGGCCCCTCTGCTGTTGGTCGGTCTGTTCCTGCTGCTCCGACGCGGGATTGCACCGACCCCGGCATCAGGGCAGGTCCAACGAACGTGGAAATGCTGGCTGGGCCGGACGCTGCTCGGGCTCGCAGTCTGCCCAGCCACGTTCGGCCTGTGGGCACCGGTCCAGATTGCGAACGACCCGAGTTGGAACCCTGCTCCGTCCGAGGCCTTCGTGACCGTCGGATCCTGGGTGCTGGCACTGGCCTTCGGCGTCGTCGGCCTGGCTCTCGTCCGCTCTGACGAACCCGGGCAGTGCGACAAGGCTTCGCCGTGGATCCGGTCGTTACGCGACACGATCCCGGCCGCCGCAACCCTCGCTGCCGCCTTCGCCGCGGCGAGATTTCTTGCCGGGCTCGAAGCACGATCCCCGGGAGCCGTGGAGCAATTCTTCGCCGCCCCCACTCCCAGAGTGAGCCTCGGCTACCTACCCGTCGCCGTCAGCAACAACGTCGTGATCGTGGATGTGACCGCGGCGGTTCAACGGACTCCGGCCGAGATGCGCGTGGAATTCACAGGACCGCGGTTGTTGGCTGCCACCGAGGACGCACTCGCAGATGCCTTCTTCCCGCCGTTCAACGGCACCTTCGTCAAGCCGCTGCCCTTCGCGGGAAACCACGTCTGGAAAATCCTGCCGATGGGGCGCCAGACGTTTCGCATGGGTTTCGTGCTGCCGGATGCCGAATTGGCCCGGCTGGCCTTCGACAACATCAAACCCAGCGGACCCAAGCCCGAAGGCGGGGATCTTTTCCGGAGCGAATCCCTGTTTCAGGTACCCGATGACACCGGCGAACGTTACGGGGCGAAGCTGCACATCCTGCCCGTCATCACGTCCGGAAACCCGCCCTGGGTCTCCGTCATGGGCCAGCTTTCCCACAACGAGACCGCCGTGGACCTGAGGTGGGACATCCTCGGATCCCGCCCCGGACTGGCGCGCTTCTCCCGAGCCGGCACACCGATCGCGGTGTTGCAGCCGCAGAAAGGAACGTTCGGCGATCTGCTCGGGATTCCGGCGCGGCTCACGTTGGTCAAGCTCTCCACCAACCGCGTGCTGCTGACGACCGAGGTGCATGGCACGACGA
>CAZDYB010000844.1:0-1992 GCA_964509045.1 uncultured Akkermansia sp. | reverse complement strand
GAACGCGCCTTGGGATCCAACATTCCGCCGCAGTTCATCGATTTCCTCGCGGCGCGGATCCGGACCAATGTGCGACGGCTGGAAGGAGCCTTCACCCGGGTGGCTTCCTATGCGCAGCTCACCGGCCGCCCCCTGACGCTGGAGACCTGCGAATCCCTGCTGCGGGAGATCCTGCAGGAAGAAGGGCGCCAGACTGTCACCATCGATTCCATCCAGAAACGGGTGGCGGAGCACTATGACATCCGGTTGGCGGACATGACCTCGAAGCGGCGGCCGGAGAACATCGCGTTCCCCCGTCAGGTGGCCATGTACCTCGCCCGGCAATTGACCGAGTCGTCCCTGAGCAGCATCGGCGACGCGTTTGGCGGGCGGGATCATGGCACGGTGATGCATGCGTGCCGGCAGGTGAAGGACCGGATGGAAGTGGATACCAATGTCCGGCAGACGGTGAGTTACCTGGAGAAACAGATGTTGCGTTAGCCATGAGACCGCGAGTCGTCGGGATCCTGATGTTGCTGGGCGGACTGTTGGGGACCGGCGGCAGCGCGACGGGGGCGGGATCGGACGACGGATTGCAGAAGCGGGATCTGTTCGCACCGGAGTCGTGGCACAACCACGGATCCTGCCTGGTGGAGCTCCCGGACGGCCAACTGTTGGCGACCTGGTTTCACGGATCGGGGGAGCGGAAGTCGGACGACGTGCGGATCGAGGGAGCGCGGCGTGGGCGTCGCGGGGGTGCCTGGGGCAGCCGATTTCCGATGGCGGACACGCCGGGATATCCGGACACCAATCCGTGTCTGTTCGTGGACTCGCAGCGTCAGCTCTGGCTGATGTATCCGACCATCCTGGCCAATCTCTGGGAGAGCGCCCTGATGAAGGTGCACGTCAGCCGGGACTATAAGGGCAAGGGCGCGCCGCGTTGGGGACGGCAGGAGATCCTGCATGTGACACCCGGACCGGAATTTGCCGAGACGGTGAACGGGATCCTGCCGGAGCTGAACCGGAGGGCGGCGGAATCCTCGTGGGACGCCCAGACACGGCGCGAGGTCCAGGAATACATGGATTCGTTCCAGCAGAACGCGACCAACAAGCTGTATCTGCGACTGGGTTGGATGACCCGGGCGCATCCGGTGGAGGTGACGGGTGGGCGGATCCTGGTGCCGCTGTATCACGACGGTTTTTCAGTGTCCCTGTTTGCCTATACGGATGACCGGGGAACGACCTGGAAGACGACGGCGCCGTTGATCGGGGGAGGGAACATCCAGCCTTCGGTGGTGACCCGGCGTGACGGGTCGTTGGTGGCGTACATGCGGGACAATGGTCCGCCCCCAAAACGCCTGCACATGGCCACTTCCAGCGACCGAGGCGCGACCTGGGGACCGGTCACGGACAGTGAGATCCCGAATCCGGGGTCGGGATCGGATGTGATCGGGTTGCGGGATGGATCCTGGTTGTTCGTGGGGAACGATACGGAGGACGGACGGCATCGGTTGGCGGTCTGGATCTCGGACGATGACGGTGCGACCTGGAAATGGCGGCGTGTGGTGGAGGAGTCCGGGGTGGGAACCGATTCGTATGGGTATCCGAGTGCGATCCAGACCCGGGATGGGCGCGTGCACCTGACCTATAGCGTGCGGACGAAGGCGGGTGGGAACATCCGGCACGCGGAATTTCCGGTGGACTGGGTGCGTGCGGGGCGGTGACGGGTTAACCGCGGAGTGAGACTGGGATGGACGTGGTCATCCGCAGATTTCGCAGATTTCGCAGATGAATGGGGATGGACGTGGTCATCCGCAGATTTCGCGGGTTTCGCAGATGAATGGGGATGGGAATCTGCTGACTGCATCGGCGAGGAAATGGCGAATGAGGAATGGGGACCGGTGAAGGTTCGGCCGTATGGAACGTAGGGAACGCAAAGGACTCCGGGGGGGACGGGGCGGGGCACGGACCCGAGTAGGTAGAGCCTGTCCCCACCCACCCAGTTCTTGAGAT
>CAZDYB010000843.1:0-2002 GCA_964509045.1 uncultured Akkermansia sp. | reverse complement strand
GAGGCGAAGAGCCTGTCCCCAGACTTGGTTCGAAGGGGGGATGGAGCCTGTCCCCGCAGAAAGGCGGGTCCCCGCAAAAGGCGATGGGGCCCGGATTCGATGTGAGCCTGTGCCTGGTTCAAGTCTCCGGTATCAGCGATGGGGCTGGATCTGCATGTCGAGGATTGGTTGTGGAACGGGAAAAGGTTCGCCTCGGGGCCTTTGCTTGTGGCATGGGAAGGCGCTTTCGCAGGCCTTTGGCGGATGGACAACATGGCCGGAGCTGCGGGACCGATTTCATGAGCAAAGAGACCAAGGAACTGTCGCCGAAGCTGAGGCTGGGATTGCCGAAGGGATCGCTGCAGGACGCGACCCTGGAGAAGTTCGCCAAGGCGGGATGGAACATCACGGTATCCAGCAGGAGCTATGAGCCTTATGTGGATGATCCGGAATTGCAGATTCGGCTGATTCGGGCGCAGGAGATCGGGCGCTATGTGGCGCACGGATATCTGGACGCCGGACTGACGGGCCATGATTGGATCATGGAGAACGGGGTGGGGAAGCAGGTGCATGAGGTGGGTGAATTCGTCTTCAGCAAGGCGACCCGACAGGCGACACGATGGGTGTTGGCGGTGCCGGAGGAGTCGTCGATCCGCACGGTAAAGGATCTGGAGGGGAAAAGGATTGCGACGGAGGTGATGGGATTGACCCGGCGCTGGCTGCGGAAGCACGGGGTGAAGGCGGAGGTGGAGTTTTCCTGGGGCGCGACGGAGGTGAAGGCGAGGGAGTTGGTGGATGCGATTGTCGATGTGACGGAGACGGGATCGTCGCTGAGGGCGAATAAATTGCGGATTGTGGACACGTTGTTGGAGTCCACACCGCGATTGGTGGCGAACAAGGATTCGTGGAAGGACGAGTGGAAACGGCGCAAGATTGAGACCATCGCCCTGTTGCTGAAGGGGGCGATCACGGCGGAGGGAAAGGTGGGATTGAAGATGAACGTGAAGTCGGACCACCTTCCACGGCTCTTGCAATCGCTCCCTGCCTTGCGTAATCCCACGGTGTCCAGTTTGAGCCAGTCTGGCTGGGTGGCGGTAGAGACCGTCATTGATGAAGCGGTGGTCCGTGAAATGATCCCGCAACTGAAAGCCGCCGGGGCGGAAGGGATCATTGAGTATCCGCTCAACAAGGTTGTGTACTGATTCTCTGGAGAAACGAATACTATGGGTTCACTGAAGAAACGCCGGAAAGCGAAGATCAACAAGCACAAGCGTCGGAAGAAGCTCCGTCAGAACCGCCACAAGAAGCGGACCTGGCAGAAGTAGTCGGCCTCAGGCGGACGGCTTCACGAGCTTCTCCTACCTGCGCGGTCCCGCCTTGCGCGACCGCGCTTTCAATTTCTGTTGGGGTCCATGCGGCGTTTCGCGCTCCCTGTCCTGGCCAGCCTGATCCTGTACCTGCTTGCAGGTGCAGGGTGCCAGACTCCATCCAACCACGCCGGCGGAGCCGCTCCCGGCATTTTGCGCCGTCAGGCTTCGGAGCCCAGCGCGCCCGGGAATACCGCGGTTGGAATCACAAGACTTTCTGATTCCGAGCTGGATCGACGTGCCCGGGCCCATGCCGCGTTTGGTGCGGGAATCATCCGCCAGATGCAGGAAGACACCGACGGCATGCTGGAATACTGGGATCGGGCGGTGGATGCCGATCCGGGGAATCTTGGCCTGGCGATGGAAGTGGCCCGACGCCGCCTGCTCCGTCACGAACCTGCGGAAGCCGTCGTGGTGTTGGAGCGGGTTATCCGCGCGCCGGCAGGTTCATTGAACGGAGCGGTGTGGTCGGTTTTGGGGTTGGCCTATGTTCAGTCGGGTCGCACGAACGAGGCCATCGAGGCGTATCGCCGGGGATTGGGGGATGATTCCACGCGGCTGGGAGCCTATGCGTCCTTGGGGAGGTTGCTGGTGGATTCGGGGCGAGCCCGGGAAGCCATGGCGGTGATGGTGGACGCGGAGAAGCAAGAGCCCGG
>CAZDYB010000842.1:0-2004 GCA_964509045.1 uncultured Akkermansia sp. | reverse complement strand
CGTCAGCGGCGAAATCGTCTCCAGAAATGCCCGCATCTTCGGATCCCGTTCATCCCCGTACTCCACCCGCCTCAAATCCCGCCGATACTCCTGCGTCCGCTCCAGGAAGGTCACAAAGTTCGAAATGCCCACGATGTCGATCCCGCATCGGAACCGCTCCGGATACCGGGTGAGACAGGCCAGACTCATATACCCTCCATAACTCCCCCCCGACACCGCCATCCGCCCCGCATCCAGTCCCGGATCCCGCCCGATCCAGTCCAGGAACGGTTCAATGTCCCGCACCGAATCTTCCCGCAGGAATCCGTTGTCCAGGGTCAGGTACGTTTTTCCGTATCCATGCGATCCCCGCACGTTCGGCAACAGGATCGCCACCCCCATCTGGTCCAAAAGGAGATTGTTCCTCCCCTGGAACACTGGACGCGACTGCGATTCCGGTCCGCCATGGATGCTCACCAGGACCGGTCGCCGGCCCGGATGCCGCTTCGGATCCGGTCGATACAGGAGTCCGCTCACCGTCCGCCCATCGAAACTCTTCACCCGGACCCATTCCGGTTCCGGGAACCGGCCCGCATCCAGCCCACCCGTCTCACTCTCCGTCCATCGCGTCATCTTCCCGTTCCGCACATCCACCGAGTAGGCATCCGCCGGCGACCGCGCATGGGCCAGGGTGAATCCGAGATCCCGCCCGTTCGCATGCCACTCCACCCCGCCAATCACCCCGTGCGGCAATGCGATCATCCGCTTCACCTTCCCCGACTTCGCATCCACCAACCGCAACACCGACGCCCCATCCTCGTTCGTCACCGCCGCCACCAGCTTTCCATCCGGCGACACCTCCACGAAATCCACATCCCACGGCACCTCCGTCAGCATCGACGTCATCTGCCCGGTCGCGATGTCGATCCGGACCAACCGATGGAATTCCCCATCCCGATCCGTCGTGCAGAACACGCTCCTGCCATCCCGACTGAACCGGGCCTCGGCATAGCTCACCCGCCGGGTCGCCTTCGGGATCAACGGCCTGAGCTTCCCACTCTCCACATCCAGCAGGTGAAGGCCCGCCTCGTTGATCGACACATACTCCCCCACCAACAACGTCTTCTCATCAGGGGACCAATCACTCACCCCCCAGCCGCCTCCGCGGCATTCCAACACCATCCGCGCATCCTCAGGCCGCGTCGGATCCATCACCCAGATGTCCGTGTCCCGTCCGTTCCTCCGGGTCGAACTCCACGCCACACTTCCACCCGATTCCGACCAGCGCGCCCCCGTGTTCCGACTCTTCCCATCCGTCAACAACGTCACCCGCCCATCCGCCACATCGTACCGGTACAACTGGAAGAATTCCCCGCCCCCCCGGTCCTGTCGGAACAGGAGGCTGTCCCCCGTCACCGGCCGATACTGCGCCTCCGACACCGGCTCCGACATAAACGTCAACTGGCGCCGGGCACCGCCGGGAAATTCCACCCGATGCAACTGCGCGCTCTCCGCAAATCGGGTCAGCACCACCATCTCGCGTCGCACCGGATGCCACCCCTGAAGGGACGCCGTCCGAAACTCGAGATAAGGCCCGGCTCGCTCCTTCAAGCCCGCTGGCAACTCCGGAATCCCATCCGCCACCAGGCTCTCGGGTACTTCGCCCCGCACACCCAGGGCCCAACCCAGCCACAGTGCCAACACCATTCCCCCACCCCGGCCCACCCACCACGCCAACGCTTTCACCCGGGCATCCTGTCCGCACCCCGCCCACTTCGCAACCGCCCACCAACCCACGGCGCGGTGAACCTCAGCGCGTATGCAAGAATCACTCCGACTTGTCCCAAGGCGTGTCGCTTCCTTCAACCTCCTGCCAATCGCCACGCCTTCTGGATCCCCGTCCGCCCGGAACAATCTGCCCGAACCCGGAGGGTTCAAAGCGATTGGCCGGGAGCCTGCGGATCGACCCAGATGTGGAGTATTCAGATGCGATTCCCTCGCCAATTCCCGGAAAAGCCCAATCCG
>CAZDYB010000841.1:0-2005 GCA_964509045.1 uncultured Akkermansia sp. | reverse complement strand
AGGGCACCGGAAACGTCTCTTCTCCCCCGTCGCCGGTTGGCCGAACGAATCTCTGGCCCGCCTTCAGGTCTCGATCCGTCCGTAATGCCTTACCCGGGGTATCGGTCGTCGGACTCCCTCAACCCCGGGCTCTGATCTTCCGGCCCGTTGGGCCGGCGTTGCCGCCCGACAACCGGCCGCGCGGGGGGTGTTCCCGGGAAATTCGACGCGTCAGCCCGGTGACCGGCAGGTGAAGAGTCCCAATTTACCGGGGGTTTCGAGACCAGCACCTCCCCCATCCGCACCCGGCAACCCATGCCAATCGACCCGTGAAGCTTGAAGCCCGCCGGGGCGAACAGAATGATCGTGGAACCGTGCTCGAACCATCCGAGTTCCCCTCCACGCTGCACCGGCAGGTCGCACGGGATCTCGTTGGGCCCCCTCCATTTCAAATGCAGCAGCACGTCCAACCCATGAAGCCGGATGGAAGCCACCAGGACCGCCGCCACCGCCACCAGGGCGAAGGGATGACCGTCCGCTCCCTCAAAGTGCACCGCCGCCCGCTCGTTCCGGCAGAAGAGACGCTCCACCCGGCGCAGTGCGATCGGATTCACATTCCATGCATCCCCGCTGATATAGGTCACGTGCCGGATCCTCCCTTCATCCGGCGCGTGGAACCGATGATACATCGCGGAGGTCAATCGAAGCGTGACATAGCAGCCCTGCCGATACGGGCGCGCCGCTTCAACGCTCCCGAACAGGTCCTCGATCGCATACGGAAAGCCCTTTGCCTGGTACAGCTTCCCATCCTCGATCAAACCACTCTCCCCCACGATGCCGTCACAGGGACTCACCATCACGGCCGGGTCCGGATCAATCGGGCGTCTCCCCGGCTTGAGCGCACGGGTGAAGCAGTCCCGCAGGCTCCCGAATCGGGTCTCCACCGACTCCTCCAGATCCAGTTCCGTGAACATCCGCCACACACCGATCGCCAATCGCGTGAACCATGGACTCCGGATCCGGCTCAACCGGCCCATCAGACGCGTGGCTGTCACCCGTGGAATCCGGTTGGTCAGCAGGAAATTCAGGTCTTCCTGAAGCAGCAAACGGTCGCGCCAACCACGCCAACCCGACGCCACGCCACCTCCTCCAATCGACACCGGTTCGTCCGTTGCCCCGATCTCTTCCCTCAACCGCCTGTTGCCACTCATGTCTGATTTCCTCCTTCCCTCACTCCTCGCCCTCGTTCCCGCCGGCTATCTGATCCATCGCGCCCGCCGGCGATTGCAGCTTTCCCGGGCCAAACACCCGTCTCTGACCGGCCACGTCCGGATGGCCAGACGCGTCGCGGGACTCCTGCCCGGCTACTCGTTCACCGAAGAGGAATTCTTCCGGGCCGACGATGCCCCCACGGCCATCACGGAAAGTCGTCGCGCCGGCTTCCGGGCGTTGGTGGAACATTTCGCACGGACCCACCCGGCCTCCGCAGCAATGTCCGCCAATGCCGCAAGGCACATTTCCGACCTTCAATTCACCAGCGCCTACCGGGTCCCCTTCCAGTTCAGCCGCCATCTCCGCAACCATCTCAAGCTCGGGGGCTTCGTGGATTCGAGCGAGGGCGTGACCCTCACCGACATCGATGGCCAACGCCTCATCGACGTCACCGGATCCTATGGGGTCAATGTCCTTGGCCATGACTTCTACAAGGAATGCATGGCCGAAGCCGTGCGCCGCGCCAACGGGATCGGACTCGTCCTGGGAAGCCTCCATCCCGCCACCGCCTGGAACGCCGAACGGCTCTGCCGTATCTCGGGCAAGGATGAGGTCTCCTTCCACATGTCCGGCACCGAAGCGGTCATGCAGGCCGTGCGCCTCGCCCGATACCACACCCGCCGGAAGTATCTCGTCCGGTTCTGCGGGGCTTACCACGGCTGGTGGGACGACGTCCAACCCGGTCCCGGCAACCCGATGCCGCCCAACAAAAGTTATACCCTGCGGGAAATGCACGCCGCCACCCTGCGCGTCC
>CAZDYB010000840.1:308-2008 GCA_964509045.1 uncultured Akkermansia sp. | reverse complement strand
CCGGGACGTTTGTTCCGCCATCGAACACGCCCATCAGAAGGGCGTGATCCACCGCGACCTCAAGCCCTCGAACATCCTCGTCGCCGATGGCGTGGCCAAGGTGATCGACTTCGGCCTCGCCCGGGCGACGCAGGAATCCGGGACCGGCTCCCTCCTGACCCGCACCACCCAGGTGGTCGGCACGCCGGCCTACATGAGTCCGGAACAGGCCCGGACGGCAGGTGCAGACGTGGATACCCGGACCGATGTCTACTCCCTCGGTGTGGTGTTGTACGAGGTGCTCACGGGCACACCGCCCTTTGATCCAGACCGACTCGCGAAGAGCGACCTCGCCGGCGTGCAACGCATCCTCCAGGAAGAGGAACCGCCCAGCCCCAGCGTCCGCGTGCGGTCCTCCCGTCGGAATGTCGTCGCCCCGTCCGATGGACCGGACCTGCCGCCGCTCACCGGTGGCGACCTCGACCAGGTCGTGATGAAGGCCCTGCGCAAGGATCGTGAACATCGTTACCCCAGCGCGGCTGCCTTCTCCGACGACCTCCAGCGCTTCCTCGACGGTGAACCGGTCTCAGCCGTGGCCCCGACGTTCCAGTACCGCGCCGCGCGGTTCATCCGGAGGAACCGGGGTGCGGTGACCGCCGCTGGGATGGTCCTCGTGGCGTTGCTTGCCGCCCTGTCGGTCAGCCTCGTCCAGACCCATCGGGCCCGGGTTGCCCTTGCCGGCGAAGTGCGGGCCCGCGAGGAAGCCACGTTCACCGTGGCCGACATGTACCTGCAGTCCGGACTGGCCGTGGCAGAGACGGAATCCCCGAACCACGCCGCCCTCTGGTTCGCCAACGCCGCAATCATCGGCGCGCGGGACCGGGAACGAACCTCGGCCAACCGCATGCGCGCGGCCGCCTGGCGGGACGACTCCTACACGCCGGTCCGCGCCATCGACACGGGCTTTGAGTATCTCCAAAGCATCTCCTGGAACCCACGTCACCCCGCGGTGGTGGTCCAGGCCTCCGGTTCGCCCACCGCGCGGATCTGGGATCTGGCACAGGAACAACCGTGGGCGCCGGGCGAACGTTCCCGGAATGTCTCGGCCGCCTGGGATCCGACCGGGGGCCGGATCGCCCTCCTCCCTCAGGACGGAGGGCTCGTGGTCCGCGAGTATCCCTCCGGAAGGGAGTTGGCCCGGTTGGCCGAAGTGGATGGCGAGTCCGCGGCTTGGGATCCGGACGGACGGTGGCTGGCCGTGGGGCAAATCCTCTGGGATTGGCGCACCGGCGAGCAGCGCCGACTGCCAACCGTTGCCGGAAGGGTGTCGTTCAGTCCCGACGGTCGGTTCCTGCTGATCCGCCACGACAATCTGGCCGGCATTTGCGCCACGGCGGCACCCGACCATTTCCTCCACCCCCCGGTGCCCTGCACGCCGCGATGCGCCGCCGTATTCCTGGGCGACGGCGAACACTTCGTCGTGGGCATTCCCGGAGGGGGCCTCCGGATCCATCGCTGCACCACCGGCGAGGTGATGGAGGAACACCCGGCACCCGGCGAGGAAGCGGACTCGGGAAACCCGGTGGCCGTCAGCCCCGACGGCCGCTGGATCGCCCGGAACAGTGCCCCGGCACTGGATCGGACCGCAGGGAAGCCGGCGACCTTCCCCAACGCGATGGGAGTTTCCACGGCCGCGGCCTTCAGCCGGGACGGAACGATCC
>CAZDYB010000840.1:0-298 GCA_964509045.1 uncultured Akkermansia sp. | reverse complement strand
GCGGCTACGATCGCCGACTGGAACTGTGGTCCGTTCCCGACGGCCGGTTCCTGGGACAGGTCGGTCATCATCATTCCGCCGTGTTGAGCGTGGAGTTTTCCCCCGACGGCCAGTTCATCGCCTCGGGTGAGAACGGCCTGCTCCGGGTCTGGCGCATTGCCAGGCGGAAGCTGGTCTCGGTGATCCGGCACGACGCCACCACCCGCGCGGTTCTCTCGCCGGATGGCAGATGGGTGGTCGCCTCGGGTCACGGCCACCCCGGCAGCAACACCCGTTCGACCCGCGTCCATGAGATCCG
>CAZDYB010000839.1:413-2010 GCA_964509045.1 uncultured Akkermansia sp. | reverse complement strand
TGAGGGTCGGGAGTTGAGATGGGAAAGTCAGAGGGTGGGATGGCCGGAGACGTCGTGGAACTGCCAGGTGCCACAGACTCCGATGCCGAATCCCTTTTCGCCGAGAAGCGTGCTACGGCGATTGCGGAGAGTGGTGGGGGCGGTTTGGTCACCATGCCAGTTCAACGCCGTGGCCAGACTGATGGCTTCCTCTTCGGAGTCGGCCTCGAAGTAGTAGACGGCACCGGCTGGAACGGCGAGGAGCGTGGATTTGGCCCCGGCTTCCGGTCGGCCGGTTTCGGCGTCGGCGAGTGCCCAACCGGTGACGGGAATGGGTTTGGAAACGACGGCGGCCACAAGGCGGGCGCGGATGGCCGATTCCAGATCGGCCACCCGACGAACGCGCGGGCCGGAGTAGTCCCGCTTTGAATTGCCGGTTCGGAGCTTGAGCAGAACATCTCCGGATTTCGGGCAGATCCAGTTGGGAAGCCAACCCCCGTGGTGTTCATGGATCAATTGGCCTAACTGAGAGGTCCCCGCTGGGATGTGTGGCCAGATTGCTGGGGTCAGGAGGATCCATTTGACAAGGAACCGGGTGTTCGTCTGCGACTTAGCCCGATTGAAGTCCTTGAGTCGACCGAGCGGGAGGGGCATCCGGCCCGAGATCTTGAAGCCCTCCGCGGTGCACACCCGTTGTTGGCCACCAATGAGAATACGCTGGGGATCGTTGTTCAGAAGGTGGTCGATCAGATCGACCTTTCCGTCCTGCCCGTCGACCTTGTCCTTGGCTTCGGCGAACAACCCAAGACTGAAGTCGTGTCGCAGGCGCAGGTAGCTTGCGGAGTAAAATCTCCCCGATTCGACGGTGCCGGTTGATGTGCTGAGGCCGATGCCGTAGGTATGCTCGCTGTCGGCGATATCGCTGTCCTGGATGGCATCGGACTTGGATGAGGTACCGGGTCGCTGAGTGGATCCCAGGTACGCGTTCCACTTCGATTCGCTCCACCAGGGCCGAGGCGAGAGCTTGGAAGGGGGTTTGGAGGAAAGGACCGGATAGCAGCAGGGCTTTGGACCGCTGGAGGTGCCGGGTTGGATTCCCGGGAAGAGCAAGACTCCACCGTCATCCGCTGCATCCAGGGGCCGTGGAAAATACCAAGTCTGTCCTGCGCCTTCGCCATGCACGGGGAACGGACCCACGGTGACCAGCGACCCGAATCTGCGGTCGCGTTTATCCTGAAGAAGCCCGTTCCGTCCTCGACGATGTTTGTGCGCCGTTTCGAAGGTGCTTCCGGCCCGATGGAGGGCAGCGTGGAAAGCGGCGTTGACGACGGTGGGCAAGGGCCAGGCAGCGCCGTGACCGGAGGAAGCCCCGGACATCGGGCGGCCATCCCGGAAGAAAAGGACGTCGGTGGGATGAAGGAGAACGGTGTTCATGTTAGGGAGGGCTTCTTCAGGTTCCGCTCGATGAAGGCAACCGTCTGGCAGAGGCCGATCAGCGCCTGAACCAGATCCGCTCCGTCGGTTTTCCCCACAGTCGCGAGATACTCGAGGATGCTGGCCTTGAGCGATGCGGCAGCCATTCCGGAAGACTGCTTCCCCTTCTGGCGCTCCATGATGT
>CAZDYB010000839.1:0-403 GCA_964509045.1 uncultured Akkermansia sp. | reverse complement strand
AGTTCGAGGATCTGCTCGATCTGCATTTCGAATGCATCGACCGGAAGCATGCCGATTGAACGACCAGGTTGGCGGGCAAGATAGCCTTCCACACGTTCAACAATCCGGTGCGGGAACTTTCGGCTTACGACTTCCGTCTGGAGCGCAGAGATCATCTGATTGTGGGCTTTGATGCCGCCATCGGACCAGCGGCAGCCCCACTCGATGATCTCGCCTGAGCGCTTGAACAGGGACACCGCAAGTGCGGCTTTATCCGGGTTTGACTTTGCGCGCTTCTCTGCGGCCTGCGCGGCGCGGATTACATCCTGAAGCGGAGAATTATGATGGGCGATGGCGATGCCGACGGAGCAGCTGGCGTTGGGGCCGGGGACAATCGCTGGGAAGTTGACTGGATCGTCGAGAA
>CAZDYB010000838.1:0-2019 GCA_964509045.1 uncultured Akkermansia sp. | reverse complement strand
CCAGGTCCCTCAACCGTTCGACAAAACTCAGGAAACGCGGCAACCGGGTGGAGGTGACCGTTGCCGACATCC
The DNA here is from genome assembly GCA_964509045.1 of uncultured Akkermansia sp. GTDB lineage: Bacteria > Verrucomicrobiota > Verrucomicrobiia > Limisphaerales > UBA9464 > UBA6176. The sequence continues at coordinate 1,947 of CAZDYB010000838.1, read as the reverse complement.
ACGACGTCATCGTGTGCCGGTATTGAACCTGGAAAGAGCAGTTGGATCCACCGATGGACAGGGACCTGAATTGAATTGCCCGCGCACCTGCGAGGTGGTGGTTCCGCCCCTCCATCCGCGCCATTGGCGACACCTGCGATTCAGTGCGTCCCCGCGCGAGATTTCCGCTTCCTGGCTCAGATCGCCGTCGCGCGCAATTCCTGCCACGGACCCGTGATGGCGACCGTGATGCCCGGGGTCTGGATGTTCACAAACAGCGTGGTGCCATCCGGCGAAAAGCAGGCGCCCGTCAATTCCCCCAGCGTCGTGCGCGCCAGCTTGTAGATCTTTCCCTCGGGGGTGACCCCGACGATGAAATGGGGACTCACGCCATCCTCGGCCAGGATCAGGTCGCCCCACGGCGCGATGGTGAGGTTGTCGGCGTTCTCCACCAACGCACCGTCATCCGGCTCGATGAAGAGTTCGAGATGACCGGGTTCCCTGGACTCGCTGGATTTCCCCTCGTCGGAGCTCGGGGTGTACTTCCAGATCTGCCCCTTCTTCTTCCGACCACCATTCGTGCAGGCGAAGAACACGGCGTCGCGTCCCCACCAGCAACCCTCCCCCCGGGCAAACCGGGCAGCACCTTTCTCGAAGTAACCTTGATACCTCAGGTCGTTGTCGGGTGACTCGACGTTGCCGATGTCGATCCACTCGACCGCATGCCGGGTCCCGGCAACAAACGTCCGATGGCTCCAGTTGCGCGTGTCGGCACGTGTTTGATCCCGGAGTTTGAGGGCCTGCAGCCGACCACCCTCGACCAGTCGGCCCGGCCGATCCGGAATGAAGCGGTAGAACAAGCCATCCCCCACGTCCTCGGTCTGGTAGACCACTCCGGAGCGGGGCTCGACAGCAATCGCCTCATGCATGAATCGTCCCATGGCCTTGAGCGGCACCGGATCCACCAACCCGATCTCGGCCGAGGCCGGCACCTCGAAGTTGAAACCGTGGTGCTGCTCCATCGGATCGTCCGGGGCCTGCCCACCCGCATTGGGTGTGCTGACATCCTCCTCACAACTGATCCAACTGCCCCACGGAGTCACTCCGCCCGCACAGTTCCGATAAGTACCGGCGAGGCTGAGGTAATGACGTTCCAACCGTTGAGCCCGGGTGTCGTACACCAGAGTGGTCGCGCCCCCCAGACCCGGCCGCTTTCCTCCACCCGCGTCATAAAGCTTCGCACGCGGTATCCGCCGCAGCAGCGCCCGCTTTCCACCAAACGGGCTCCCCGTCGTCGCACCCGCCTCCATCTCGTGGTTGCGCACCAGAAGGGTCTTCCCCCCAGGCCCCGCGAAGGCCCCCATGCCATCGTGGTATCCGGGCACCAGAAACCCGTCGTCCATGGTGTCGCCCGTCTCCGAAAACGCGTTGTAGGAAAACCCGGGGGCCAAATCCAGCGTCCCATGGAAATCCGCCTCCAGCCTGGCGTCCAACGATGCCCCGTCGCGCGCGGTCGCCCGGGGTTCCGCCGCAAGCCGCTGAAGCCCGGTGAAGGCGAGAGCCGTCAGCCCCGATCGCTTCAGGAAGTTCCGACGATGGATGTTCATCCGGGCACACGGACGAGATCAGAGGCCGACGCCGTCCCGGGACTCCGCCCCGAACCATTGGAGCGGCGCACACACCGACGGGTTGACCTTTGCCCGTTATCGCGGCTTCCAGGACCACCACGCAACGCTCCGGACCCAGGACGCGTCTCAAGACACCGGATTTAACCTCTCCGTCACCGCCAGCGGTGGATCCAACGACCGTTGCCGGGTTCAACAGGACCATGAGCGTGAAACGGATGCGCGCCGCACAGGTCTCCCCACGCGTCCATCAATGCCGATCCCACCCCATGCACCGCCTCCTCTCCCTCCCCAAATCTTTCCGCTAAGAAATCCAGGCGCCCGGTGTCATCCACGCAGACAC
>CAZDYB010000837.1:0-2020 GCA_964509045.1 uncultured Akkermansia sp. | reverse complement strand
TCGTTCCCGCGTCGAGGACCTTGGCGATGTTCGGATGGTCCATCATCGCCAGCGCCTGCCGTTCGGCCTCGAACCGCGCGACGACCTGCTTGGTGTCCATGCCCAGCTTGATGACCTTCAGCGCCACGCGACGCCGCACCGGCTCGGTCTGCTCCGCGACATACACCACGCCGCACCCGCCTTCGCCCACGCCTTCCAGCAGCTTGTAGCGTCCGAGCGTCTGGCCCACGGCTTCGTCGGGAGCATCGGCGAGGTCGAGCTTGATCGTCGGAGCGGTGCCGGCGGCGGTGTGGAGCAGATTGGCGGTGGCGTCGTGCGCAGCGAGCAATCCTTCGACGCGCTGGCGCAAGGCAGCGTCGCCCAGGCACGCGCCGTCGAGGAAATCGGAACGCTTCTCCACCGGGCGTTCCATTGCGGCGGCAAACAGGGCTTCTTCGCGAGAGGGATTCATGGTTTGGCGGATGGAGTCGGGCTGGCTTCGGATCCGAGCAGCGCCGTGGCCTCGCGGTAGGCGATCCATTGGATGAGAACACTGTCGTTGATTCCGCCCGCGAGAGGATCGTTCGGGTCCTTGGGCAGGGGCGTCATCTTCGCGGCGGTCTCGGCCAGGAGTTGTCGGGCCTCGGATCGTTTTTCCTGGCGGAAGATCGCCATGGCGCGGAAGCAGGCGGCGGGGACAACGACATTCGGGTGGTTGGGCCGGCCTGAGGTCGCCGCCGCGGCCAGCATCTGTTCGGCCGCGAACCAGTGACCGGTGCGGTATTCGGCCATGCCGAGGGCCAATTGCATGAGACCAAACCGCGGATCGTCTTTCCCGAGTGCCACCGCCCGGCGGGCCAGAACGAGCGCGGCCTCCCGCGTCCGGTCATCGGTGGGAAGCAGGCTGCAGATCTTGGCAGTGCGTTCCGCGAGGTTGGGGTCTTTCGTATCCTTGGCATACGCGAGGAGCGAAGCGCAGGTGGCGGCGTATTCCCGCTCCCGCCCGAGCCAGGCATCCAGCGAGGAGATGTTCAGGGCGGGCAGCAGGTTGCCCGGGTCGGCGACCGCGGAACGCCGGCGACCTTCGTCGAGTCTCGTGCGCAGTTGCCCGGCTTCGGCCGCATAGCCCGCCTCACGGCAGGAGTCGGCCAGCTCCTTCAACGGCTCCAACAATCCCCAAAACCCCGGCACTGCCGGCTGCGGGCCGCGCGCCAGGATCTCCTCCACCAACCAGCGCACGACCTCCCGTTGAGCGGCTTCGGTTCCTTGGGGACGGCCCGACTGCGCCAGTGTCGCGAGGTGCTTTTGCAGGAGATCCACCCGGGCCTGGAACGCGGCCACGGGCTCCGCCGGCAGTGCCGCCAGCGGGTTCCGATAAGCCGCCAACGCCTCGGCTGGGCGTCCGCTTTGCGCCAGCAAACGGCCCTTCAGTTCCCAGGCCCCCCGGTTGGCGGGATCCAGCTGCAAGGACTTTTCCAGGGAGATCATCGCCTGGTCCGCCTGGCCTGTCCCCTGTTCCACGGCCGCCCGGGCATGCCATGCCTCGCCGTTCTGCGGATCCCATCGCAACGCCTGTCGGGCGCTGAAGGCAGCCTCGTCCCAGAGCCCCGGATGTTGCCTGGGGTCCTGAACCATCTCGACCAAGGCCAGTCGTGCCCACGCCAGGGCGTTGGTGGGAGCAATCCGGACCGCTTCCCGCAGGCTGGCGAGGGTGTTCTCCTGGATCCTCTGCTGGAGGTAAGCCGGGACCGTGAGCTTCGCCTGCGGAGAGAGCGTGCGGGTGGCCGGGTCGGCCTGGGCCCAGTGGGCGAGCTGCGTGTAGAAGTCGGCCTCGGTGCGGGCCGCCGCCAAATCCTGTTGTCGGCGCAACTCGGCCATCGGGACAGCTCCGGCCGCGCTCCTGGGGTCAAACCGGCGGCCGATGCGCGCTTCGGCCCAGTCGAGAAACCAGGCCGGCGCCGGCACGGGTGGGACCGGCACCTCCCACACCCGTGCCGTCTTGTCCTCGGACGCCGTGACCACCCGCTGACCGTCCGGACTG
>CAZDYB010000836.1:0-2022 GCA_964509045.1 uncultured Akkermansia sp. | reverse complement strand
CGGTGAACTTCGGGGCAATGGTCTGGACCGGCACCCCGGCATCGGCCAGGGCGGCGAGGATCACCAGCAACACCGGCGGGGTCTGGGGTTCATCGGTTTCGTCCATGGAAACCTCGGCGATGAACTGGCCGCGGCCCTTGCGCGATTCGATATGGCGATGGATGCGCGCGGCATCGGCCACGGCCAACAGGTATTTGGCGGCGTGCAACTCGAGGTCTTCGCGCGTGATCAGCAACGGGCCGCCGAGACCGGGGATCGAGACTTCGCCGACCAGTTCCGGATGTCGGTCGATGAAATGGTGGATGTCTTCGGGCGGCGCCGGGCGTCCGATGCTGTCGGCGACGTCGATGGTGAAGAAGTCGGACGAATCGAGGTAACGATCCACGGTTTCGAGCCGGATATGATCGGCGTCGACATGCCACGGACCGGTCCAGCCGAGTTGGGCGACGGCAGCGGCGGCGGCGGCGCGGACGGAGTCGGGTTGTGAACCGATGAAGGAATGTTCGCGATTGGATTTGTTCCAGACAGGGACGACCGGGAAGCCGTCGGCGGTGATCTGGATGCAGGCCTGGAGTTGGGCGGCGGCTTCCTGGGCGAAACGGTCGCCGGTGCCGATGGAATAGGGGGCGATCTGGAGCATGGGTGCGGGGTGGGGAAGGGGGATCGGGATGGGTCAGGGAAGGCGTCGCAGCGGCACTCAGAGTTTGCCGAGGATGTCGCGGATGCGTTGCCAGGCCTTTTCACGGGCGGCCTTGTTGGCGGGGGAACCTTCGGGATCCTCACCGGCGCGCATGAAACCGTGTCCGGCACCCTCATAGATGACGGGTTCGAACTTTTTCCCGGAGTCTTTCATGTGCTTCTCCGTGGCTGGCAGCGAGGCGTTCACCCGGGCGTCATTGGATCCATAGAAGCCGTGGATCGGGCATTCGATCTTTGCGAGTTCCAAGGCGGACTCGGGGGCGGTGCCGTAGAAAGCAAGTCCCGCGGCGACGGCCTTGGATTGGGTGGCATGGCGGAAGGTCTGGGAACCGCCCCAGCAGAATCCGGCGACGGCTACCTTTCCGTTGGCGGCGGGCAGGGTCTTCACGTGGGTGATGACGGCGTCGAGATCCTTGGTGATCTGGGCGGGCGACAGAGCTGAGATGGCTTTGCGGACGGCGTCGCCGGAGCCGAGTTCCGCCGTCCCGCCACCGCCGGGGGCGCTTCCGGAAAGCAGGTCGGGAGCGATGGCGATGTAGCCGGCCTCGGCGAGTTGATCGGTGACACCGCGGACCCAGTCGCTGAGGCCGAAGATCTCGTGGATGACGACGACGGTGGTGGCCTTGGCGGGGACCTCGGGGAATGCGACGAAGCATTTCACCTCACGATCGCCGTGTTTGACGGTGATCCATTCGAGATGACGCGGGGATTTCTCCAGTCGTGCCTTGGCCCAATCCTGGGCGGAAGCGGCGAGCGTGACGGTGATGAGGAGGGCGGTGCGGAGCAACCAGCGGAGGGAGAGGCGAGGAGAGTTCATAGGCGACGATCGGTCCGAAAACGGTACCGCGTCCGGCCCCGGTCCGTCGATATCGGGGTTCCCCATGCCGACTTGGGCGTGCCAACTTCACGTGGTGGCACGGCGTGACGGATCGGTAGCCGGTTTGGCCGATGGCAATGGATGGGGAAAAGGAGATGGCGGAGAGGGAGGGATTCGAACCCACGGAACACCAGCAAGGTTCAAAAACGTGCATTTATTGGGCTTTTTGCGTCCTTGAACGTCCTTGAATCACTGTGCTTGCTTAGACCTTGCTTAGACCTACCATGGGCGCATGGCATGGATTTACCGTTACAAGGGCAAAACCCGGTGGTTCATCGGTTGGCGCTCCGCTGGCAAGGTGAAGGCTCGAAGCACAGGCACCGCGGACAGGCGCGAAGCTGAAAAGCAGCTTGCGGCCTTCGTCGCGTTGCAGGCCATCCATGAGCGAGGTGGACCCCTCGACGAGCTGTACCGGAGTTTGACCAGCGCAACCTCAAAGCCGGTCC
>CAZDYB010000835.1:0-2025 GCA_964509045.1 uncultured Akkermansia sp. | reverse complement strand
TGCCGTCGTTGAGGCGCTCGAAATGGGCGGGAGCTTCGAACTCGGACTTGACCCGCCGGGCCTTGTTGAGGGCGCGGCCGATGGGGCCGAGGAGCATTCCGACGAGGATGCTGATGATGGCAAAGACGCAGAGGAGTTCGATGAGGGAGAAGGCTCGTGGGGCGGGGACGGGATGCGGAAGGGATCGCAGCATGGGAATGACGCGTATGAGACCGGGCACCATGGAAAGGCTCACGCTGGAGCGGCGAGGGTTGCTCGCCGTGCTCGATCCAACGGCGACCGGACGGCGGCGCTTCGGGGGGATGGAGCGAGGACCTTCGTCTGGACGGACGATTGGAGCATTGGGATGCGGAATGAATTCCGCGCTCCCGGCTCAGATGGCGAAGACGCAGAGCAGTTCGATCAGGGAAAAGGCTCGGCAGGCGGGGACGGGATGCGGAAGGGATCGCAGCATGGGAATGGCGCGTGTCAGACCGGGCACCATGGAAAGGCTCACGACGGGGGGTGGGGAACGGGATCCTTGGTTTTGCCGGGAGAGGCGAAGGGAGGTGGGAAGGGGCGGGCTCTGCATCCTTGCCAAGGAGGGTGGGGTCCCGCCACGGTGCGGAAAGGTTGGAACGACACGACCCATATCCTGCGGGCATCGGGAATGCCTATTGGTTTTCCGTCTTCAACGCCCTGTCGTTCCAGATGGTATTGGCGGCGCCGATGGTGCTGTACACGAAATCGCTGGGGGCATCGGCGACGGTGCTGGGGTTGGTGGCGGGGATGATGCCATTGATGACGATCGCGCAGATTCCGGCGGCACAGTTCATTCCGCGGGTTGGGTACAAGCGGTTCGTGCTGGGAGGCTGGTCGACGCGGGTGGTGTTCATCTTTGCGATGGCGGTGGTGCCGTTGACGGGGGGATTCCTGAATGCGGGATCGCGGTTGGCGCTGATGATTGCCCTGTTGTTTGCGTTCAACCTGTCGCGTGGGTTGTCGAGTTGTGCGTGGCTGCCCTGGATCACCCAGTTGGTGCCGGCCGAACATCGCGGACGATATCTCACCCTGGATCAACTGTGTGTGAACGGGGCGAGTGTCGGGGCCTTTGTGTTTGCCGGACTCGTGCTCGGGGCGGATTCCCAATCGTGGCAGTTCAGCGCGGTGTTCCTGTTCTCCGGCCTGATGGGATTCGTCAGTCTCCTGTTCCTGCGTCGGATGCCGGACGCGCCGGTGCCCGTGGATGGCGACACAGGGCGGGGCCCGGTGCCGTGGGGAGCGATAGCATCGCATCCGCCCTTCCGCCGGTTGTTGGAGGTGAACGTGGTGTGGTCGATTGCGTACGGGGGGTTGAACACCTTCATCGTGGCGTATCTGAAATCGATGGCCGGGTTCAGCGAGGGCCAGGCGATCCTGGTGATGTCGCTGGCCTTCCTGGGTGGGCTGGCATCGTACTGGGTGGCGGGGTCACGGATTGATCGGTTGGGATCCAAGCCCATCCTGGGATTCACGATGGTGGCGGGGGCGTTGGCGGCGCTGGGATGGAGTGCGGTGGCGGGCGGATGGATTCCGGCGGCGCCGGTGGCGGCGGTGTTGCTGGCGTTCGTGGTGGGGTTGTGCAACGCGTTGTTCAGCGTGGCGAACAACCGGTTGGCGATGGGTCTGGTGCCGGCGATGGGCCGAAATCATTTCTTCGCATTGTTCGCCGTGGTGTGGCAGCTCACGCTTGGGCTCTCGCCCATCGTCTGGGGGATGCTGCTGGATGCGATTGGTGGGTGGCGGACGATGGCGCTGGGTTTCGACTGGAACCGTTACAGTGTCTACTTCGGTCTCGCGGCGGTGGGGTTTGTCATCGCGTTTTATATGACCCGACGACTGGATGAACCGAAGGCGGGGAAGGCGGACGCCTTGTTGCGCGAGTTGCTGTTGCATCATCCGCAGAAACTGCTGGTCCGCCTGTTCGGGCGTTGAGGATTGCGCCATGACCTTCCTGCCGGTGGCCCAGAGAGAGTTGATGGCGGCGGCCCGGAAAAGGTCGACGTA